>NZ_JBFTHK010000016.1:0-46373 GCF_056394205.1 Arthrobacter sp. 10T413_2
TTCGTCCATGGCGCGGTAGGCCTCGGGTGCCTCCTCGAGGGGCATGACCGAGTCGAACACCCGGCCCGGGTTGATGGTGCCGTCCAGCACGTCGGCCAGCAGTTCCGGGATGTACGTCCGGGCCGGGGCCATGCCGCCGKCGATCGAGATGTTGGTGTCGAACAGGAAGCGCAGCGGGGCCTCGGCGCCGCCGGTGGGGACGCCGACAAAGCCGAGGGCGCCGCCGGGGCGGACGCTGTGCAGCGCCTGGTCCATGGATTCCTTGGTCCCCACGCACTCCAGCACGGAGTCGGCCAGTACGCCGCCGAGTAGTTCGCGGACCTTGGCGACGCCGTCGTCCCCGCGTTMAGCGACGATGTCCGTGGCCCCGAATTCGCGGGCGATCGCCTGCCGGTCCGCGTGTCGTGACATCGCGATGATCCGCTCCGCGCCGAGGCGCTTGGCGGCGAGCACGCCGCAGAGTCCGACGGCGCCGTCGCCGACCACCACCACGGTCCGGCCGGGGCCGGCCTTCGCGGCGAGGGCCGCGTGGTGGCCGGTGGCCATGACGTCGGAGAGCGTGAGGAGGCTGGCACGGAGGGCATCGTCCGGATCCTTAATGCCCGGAACCTTGACCAGCGTGGATTCGGCGAGCGGCACGCGGACCGCCTGGCCCTGGCCGCCGTCGATCCTCAAGCCGGTGTCATCCTTGCCGCCCCAGCCGGCCAGGTGGTCACAGGCCACCGTGACACCGTTGAGGCACTGGGGGCACTGGCCGCAGCTGACCACGAACGGCGCGATCACGAAGTCGCCCACGGCGAGGTCTTTGACGTCCGCGCCGACGCTTTCGACCGTGCCGATGAACTCGTGTCCGATTGCGGAGGGCTTGTGGGTGGGCTTGACCCCGCGGTAGGGCCACAGGTCCGAGCCGCAGACGCAGGAGGCGGTGACCTTCACGACGACGTCGGTGGGCAGCTGGACCGTGGGGTAGTCGCGGTCTTCGACTCGGATGTCGCCGGGACCGTGGATGATGGTGGCGCGCATGGGTGCTCCTCGCATGGTGGTGGGTGGGCTGGGACCGAGTTTAGTCCTCCCGGTCCGCCGAGGTCTGCTCGGGGCGCAGCAGCCGGGCGATCCTGTCCCGGACCCGCAGTTCGGGGGCGGATTCGTGGTTGAACAGGATCCGGTAGATCACCGGGGCCACCACGACGTCGATGATCTCCTGCGCCGCCGGCGCGGTTTCTCCGCGTGCCCGGGCGAGGTTCCTGATCTCCTCGACATGACCCTGCATCAGGGCGAAGTAGTCCCGCGTCACCGCGCCGTCGGCGAGCATGTCACGCAGCACCTGGCGGCCCAGCGACGAGGAGAATTCCTCGACGTAAGGCACGAACCAGGCCTCCATGTCCCCTTCCAGGGTCCCGGTGTCCTCCACCTGCTCGGGCAGCATCCGGTTGGACGCAACGGCGGCGAGGAGCCGCGGCAGATCTCCCCAGCGCCGATAGATGGTCGATGAATTCACGCCGGCGCGTTCGGCCACGACGGGCACCGACAGGGCCGTACGGTCCCCGCCGTGCTCCTCCAGCAGGGCACGGACGGCTTCGTGTACTGCCTGCTGCACCCGGGCGCTGCGGCCGCCGGGCCGGGGTGTCGCCGTAGCCATCATCACACCAGCTTAATGCAGATTCTGCGCTTTAGGTGGCCGCGAGGATATTAGACTCTTAATGCACAGATTGTGCTTTTAGTAGGTAGGGAAGAGCATTGAAGAACACCCGTATCGCGTTCTGGCTGCACGCGGCCCTCCTGACGGTCTTCATCGGGGCCTCGTCGGCTCCGTCGCCGTTGTACGAGTTTTACGCCCGGGAATGGGGGCTCGGCCTGGCGGCCGTGACGGTCGTGTTTGCCGTCTACGCCGTGGCGGTGCTCCTGACGCTGCTGGTTGTCGGATCCCTCGCGGACCACGTGGGCACCCGTCCGGTCCTGCTGGGCGCGGTGGGGCTTCAGGTCGCGGCCATGATGACCTTCGCCTTTGCCTCCGGGCCGGGAGTCCTCGTCGCCGCCCGGGCCTTGCAGGGGACCGCCACGGGAGCGGCCATGGGGGCCGCCGGGGCGGCGCTGCTTGCCTTCGAGGGCGCCGGACGGAGCGGCCGCGGATCTCTTGTGAACAGCGCGGCGTCTCCGGTGGGATTGTCTGTCGGAGCGCTCGGCTCGGCGTCGCTGGTCCGGTTCCTGCCCGAGCCCACCAAGGCTGTGTACTTTCTCGTGGCCGCGCTCCTCCTCGGCTTGGGCGCCGCCCTCGTGTGGCTGCCGAGTGCGGGCCGCAAAGCGCCGGGCGCCGTCCGCTCCCTAGTTCCGGAGGCGAGGATTCCCCGCTCGGCCCGCCGGACAATGGCCGCCACCATGCCTGTCGCGGCGGCCACCTGGGCGCTCGCCGGCTTCTACCTCTCGCTGGGACCCGTCCTGGCGCACGCCATGACGAAGGACGGCTCGGTCCTCGTGGGCGGCCTGGCGCTCGTCGCGCTCTTCGTGCCCGGTGCCCTGGCCATCCTCGTGGTCCGGCGCTGGTCGGACCGGAACACTCTGCTCACCGGCGTCATCGCCTTGATTTCGGGCATTCTGCTCACCGTGCTGGCAGTTCAGCTTGGCTCCGCGCCGCTGTACTTCAGCGGYACGGCCGTCGCCGGCGTCGGATTCGGCAGCGGCTACTTCGGCGCGATGCGCATGACGCTGCCCTTGTGCGGTCCGCACGAGCGCATTGGYATGCTCTCCAGCGTCTACGTCATCTGCTATCTCGGCTTCAGCGTCCCGGCCGTGGCGGCGGGCCTGCTGGTCCCGGTCGCCGGAATGAAAAACACCACGCTGATCTACGGTTTGGCCCTTGTGCTTGCCGCCGTCCCTGCCCTTGTATTGATCGCCAAGGGCACCCGCACGAACCGCATCAACTTGGCCGCTGGCCCGTCAGCAGCCTCCTGAAAGGAATCGACATGACCTACACGCTCCCCGCCAACATCGCGGACCGGCCCATCACGATCATCGGCGGCGGAACCCTGGGACGCCGCATCGCCTTGATGCTGTCGCTCCAGGGCGCCGAAGTGCGCGTCTTCGACACGGACCTGGCCGTGGCCAAGGCCGCCATTGAGTACATCGCCACGCAGCGCCACCGCGCCGTGGAGGAGCTCGGGGGCAACCCTGCGGTCCGGCTCGCCGCGAAGGACAATCTAGTGGATGCCCTCCGCGATGCGTGGCTCGTGGTCGAAGCGGTTCCGGAGAAGCTCGGCCTCAAACAGGCCCTCTTCGCCGACCTCGACCAGTTGGCGGCCCCCGACGCCGTGCTGGCTAGCAACTCGTCCTCGTTTGCGTCCTCCGAATTCATCGGCAGCGTGGGCAGCCCGKAGCGGGTCCTGAACATGCACTTCTACATGCCGCCGGCGGTGCGTTCGGTGGAGCTGATGTCCAACGGCCACACCGATCCGGGGATCATCGAACTGCTCATGGCCGAGCTGCCCAAGTACGCGCTGATGCCGCATCGGGTGCGCAGGCAGAGCACCGGCTTCATCTTCAACCGGATCTGGGCAGCGATCAAGCGCGAATCCCTCCTGGTGGTGGCCGAGGGCGTCGCGGACCCACAGGACGTGGACGCATTGTTCGCCGACGTCTTCAAATCCGAGACCACGCCGTTCCGCTTCATGGACGAGGTGGGCCTGGACGTCGTCCTGGACATCGAGAACCACTACTGCGAGCTCGCCGGCATGGAGAACAAGTCGGCCCCGATGCTGGAGGAGTACATCGCCAAGGGCTGGCTGGGGGTCAAGAGCGGCCGCGGTTTCTACAACGACTACGCCTGACCCCGGCACCCGACCCGCACCACCAGCAACGCGGGTCAGATACAGCCCATTAAGCCGCCCGGCATCGGCCGTGTCTGACCCCGCGTTGCTTTTTGGAGGGCTTCAAGGACTCTGACGCAGTTCATGATGCCCACGCGCGCCCACCCGGGTAGTCGCTCCGGCCCCGCATAGTCCACCCGGTCAGGTGGTTGCGGGCCACTCCGGCTGCTGAGCCACACTGAGACCAGTCCTCGGTGTGGCTTGGATCACAGTCACAAGTTGAGGAATACGCCGCTGGTGTCACCGCGCCTCAACATACAAAGGAGTATCAATGGAACGGCTCATTAACATCGACAACGGTGGGACGCTGACCGATATTTGTGTCTGGGACGGTGAGAATTTTTCGTTCACGAAGACCCTCACGACGCCCTTTGACCTCTCCCAGTGTCTCTTCGACGGCATGGCCAAAGCCTCGAAGGAGATCTTCGGCGAAGAGGATCTCCCCGGGCTTCTGCACTCAACCCGTCACATCCGGTACTCCACCACCCAGGGAACCAATGCCCTCGTGGAGCGCAAGGGTCCCCGGATTGGCATTCTCACAGACAGCCCCACGCTGGCCGGCGAGCTCCGCAATGGCGAGGCGGCAGCTGAGCTGTTTGAAGACCTCGTCGGCACGCGGGTGGCAGTCATCAACGCTGAACAGGACGTGGAGGAGCTTGCCCAGGAAATTGTGAAGCATGTCAACCGGCTGACGACCGACGGCGCCGCACGGCTTGTCATCGCCATGGCTGACCGCAACAAGGAGAAGGCCGTCAAAGGCGTTCTGCTCCGGAAGTTCCCCCGCCACCTGCTGGGCTCGGTACCCATGTTGTTCTCCTGGGAATTCACGCCCGACACCGTCCAGGGGCGCCGGGTGTGGTCCGGCATCATCAACTCCTTCCTGCACCCCACCATGGAGCGGTTCCTGTACAGCACCGAGCACCGGCTGCGGGACCACAAAGTTAAAAACCCGCTCCTCATCTACCGCAATGACGGAGCTTCGTCGCGGGTGGCCAAGTCCGTCGCGTTGAAGACTTACTCTTCCGGCCCGCGCGGCGGGCTGGAAGGAACCAAGGCCCTCTCGGAGGCCTATGGCCTCGCGCACGTTCTCATGATCGACGTCGGCGGCACCACCACGGACGTCGGCTCGGTCAAGAACTCGACCATCTCGACGGACCGCAGGGGCTCCATCCAGGGAGTTCCGGTGTCGTTCKAGATGAGCAACGTCCACTCCAGCGGCGTCGGCGGCAGTTCCGTCATCGCCGTTCGCGACGGCGTCATCACCGTCGGCCCGGAGAGCGTCGGCGCCGCCCCTGGCCCTGCTTGTTTTGGTTTTGGGGGCAAGCAGGCCACCATCACGGACGTAAATCTGCTTCTCGGGGTGCTCGATCCGGACACGTACCTCGATGGCGGTTTCAGTCTTGACGCGGAACGCTCCCGCGCCGTCATCACCGAAGTCATCGCAGAACCTTTGGGGATCACCCTGAATGACGCCCTGATCCGGATGGAGGCCGCCTACTTCGAACGCATGTCGCAGTCCTTTGCCGCCGACGTCKAGGATGCGGACGGCACAACGGTGGCTGCATTCGGTGGTGCCGGACCAATGAGCGCCTGTGGTGCCGCGCGGATCGCGGGCGTTCGTCGTGTCCTGGTGCCCAAGATGGCGGCAGTCTTCTCAGCCTTTGGAATCGGCTTTTCTGACATTGCGCAGACCTATGAGGCGAATGTCGCGGGAATGGATGCGCAAGACTTCGGTGCAACCAAGACGATGCTGCTGGCCCGGGCTGCGCGGGACATGTTCCAGGAGGGTCACGAAATTKACGACTGCCGGCTCGAATGGAACGTGGTGCTGGAAGATGCCGAGGGGCAGCTGGTTTCCGAGTTGCCGTACCTGGCTTCCGATCCGCAGCCCGGCACCAGCGAGCACAACACCATGCTGACCCTGACCGCCCGGTACCAACTGCCGCACGCATCAATCAGACGGGCCGAATCAGTGGCGAAGACGCCCGCCGTCGCCGCCTCCACCCGAAAGGTCCGCTCCGCTGTGGACAAAGTGGACGAGGTTCAGGTCTTCGACCTGGAGAGCCAAACGGCAGGGGCTTCAGCGGCGGGCCCGGCAATCGTCGAAGGCCCYTACTTCACTGCCCGCGTGCCGCATGGCTGGGTCTTCGACGTGACGGTCTCCGGCGACCTCATGCTCACAGACACCATCCAGAAGTGACCCCACACAACCAGCAAGAACAGGTGAGACACGTTATGCGAATTCCAATGACGGAATATCTGATCATCGATCTCGAGACCGAGCGGTGGAACTGCAGGGTATGCAACCAGGACCTCGGCGAGGCCAGAGGMAACTACAAGGAGGGGACACTGGTCTACGACCGGGACCCMACGGAAATCCACCAGTCGATCCTGGACCCGGAGAAGTACGAATTCACGTTCGCTCCGGACCCCACCTTCTGCCGGATTCTCGAGTTCTACTGCCCGGGGTGCGGGACGCAGCTGGAAACGGAGTACGTACCGCCGGGACACCCGCCCACGGTGGACATGCTGTGGGATATCGACTCGCTCCGCGAAACATGGATCAAGCGGGGCACCAAGCCTGAGGTCGTCATCAATTACGGACCCGGCGAAGAGGCTGTTGCTGATTTCACCCCGGCCCTCGGCTCATACAACACCCACAACCATTCCCCCCATTCGTTCAGCTAGTACTTGGAATAAAGGAGACCACTGGTCATGAAACGAATCTCCGTCGACATCGGCGGCACATTTACCGACTGCTTTTTTGCCTGGGAAGACCAGTACGTTGAAGCAAAGGCGCTCACAACGCACCACAACCTGGCCCAAGGCTTCAATGAAGCACTSGACCTCGCCTGCTCGCGCGCCGGGCTGGACCGGGACCTCGTCCTTAAGGAAGTCGATTCCGTTCGGTATGCCACGACGCTCGGCACCAACGCCCTGATCGAAGGCAAAGGCCCGCGGGTGGGGGCACTGGTCACCCACGGCTTCGAGGACACCATCCCGCTGTCCCGCGGCCGTGGCTACGGTGAAGGACTGGACCCTTCCAAGCAGCAGAACATGCCTGATGCCACCCGCCCTGATCCGCTCGTTCCCCGCGCCCTGATCCGCTCGGTGAAGGAGCGAATCAACTCCGCCGGCAAGGTGGTCGTTTCGCTGATGGAGGACGATGTMCGCACCCAGGTGCGCGAGCTCGTGGACGCCGGTGCGGAAGCGATCGTGGTCTCCCTGGTCAACTCGACCGAGAACCCGGTCCATKAGCAGCAGATCCTGGAGATCATCCTGGACGAGTACCCGGCCCACGAGCTCGGGGCCATCCCCGTCCTGTTGGGAAGCCAGGTGTCGGGCCGAAAGGGCGAGTACGTCCGTGCGACGTCGACGATCGTGGACGCATTCCTGCACGAGATCATGTTCCACGCGCTGGGGCAGCTGTCCAACAACCTGCGTTCGTCCGGTTACGACAAGCCCATGCTTGTCATCCACAACTCAGGCGGCATGGCGCAGTCCAACTCGACTGATGCCCTGCAGACCATCCATTCCGGCCCCATCGCCGGCGTCGGGGCAGCCCAGCACCTGGCCGACAGCACCGGCCTGGGAAACGTGATTTCGACTGATATGGGCGGCACGTCCTTCGACATCGGACTGGTCCCGGAAGGCGGCGTCAAGCACTACGACTTCCAGCCGACCATCGGCCGCTGGCTGGTATCGGTTCCCATGATCCACCTGCTGACGCTGKGCGCGGGAGGCGGCTCGATTGCCAGTTATGACCGCATCCACCACGCGGTACAGATCGGGCCGGAATCAGCCGGCTCGGATCCAGGCCCCGCGTGCTACGACCGCGGCGGCCTCCGACCTACAGTCACCGACGCTGACCTGGTCCTGGGGTACCTGGATCCGGACAACTACGCCAACGGCTACATCAAGCTGAACAAAAAGCGCTCCGCCTACGCAATCGACGAGGTCCTCGCTGATGACCTGAACATGGATACCATCCAGGTCGCCAAGATCATCAAGAATGCGGTCGACGAGCAGATGGCGATCGGAATGGCCAAAGAGCTGCGGGTCCGGGGATACCTTCCGGAAGACTTCACCATGCTGGCCTATGGCGGCAACGGACCCCTGCACGCCTGCGGCATCGCCGATCACGCCGGCATCCGCAGGATCCTCGCGCCGCCCTTTTCCTCGGTGTTCTCGGCCTGCGGCGCCGGCAACATGAAACCCCTCCATATCCATGAGCGCGGCTCCCATGTGGTGCTTTACAACCCCACGGACCGCAGCCTCTACAAGAGCTACGACGAGCTGAACAACGTCATCCAGGAGCTGGAAGCCAAGGGCAAGGAAGACCTCATCCGCCAGGGGTACGACGCCGCCGATATCCGCTACAGCCTCGAAATGGACATGCGCTACKGCAACCAGTTGGTGACCACGGCCGTCGTTTTCGACATCAACCGTGTGGACGGCGTCGCCGACGTGCTTCACCTKATCCGGACGTTCTCGGACATCTATGGCAAGCGCTACGGTGCCGGCAGCCAGGCTCCCGAGGCCGGCATCCGGGCCCAGACCGTGCGGGTGTCGTCCTATGTGGACGGGGACGTGGTCAAGTTCGATTCGATCGACTCCGGACATGACAGGACCATGCCCAGCCCGGTCGGCACCCGGCAGGTCCACTTCGTGAAGATCGACGGAGCTGTCGACACCCCGGTGTACGACGCAGAGGCCCTCCACCACCAACACGTCATCCACGGCCCGGCCATCGTCACCACGGAAAACACCACGTATCTCGTGGAACCGGGATGGCGCCTGGAACCGACATCCCAGGGGGCCGTGTGGTTCCTCAAAGACTGATCCCGTGCCTCACGGATCCCATCCAGACCTTCCAGCTAGTCCCATTGAAGGAGCTCGACAGCAATGACGCTTACAGCAAATGAACCCAGCACCTCCGGCCCCGCCGGACATACAGCCGGAGATACAGCCGGAGACACTTCCCAGCCGCTGACTGCCCAGGAGCAGCAGTGGGTGGACCAATTCATGGACGAAACAACCCTGTTTCTCGGCCCGGACCCGGCCATCATGCGAAGCCACCAGATCACATCACGCTCCGCCTACGAGGAAGAGTGCATCTCCAAGGGCGTGGACCCCATCAAGGTGGACCGCATCCGCAAGCGACTGGCCGGCGCCCTGGATGAGGGCTACGAAATGTGCGAGGCCATGGGTGCCGCTCCCGGCGCCAAATGGGGGGACCTGACAACGGCGATCTACACCGCCGAAGGGGACGTCACCTACCTGTCCTGCCACGGCGTGATMGCGTTCTCGGCGATCCTGCATCACCCGATCCGCTACATCATGAAGTACTGGAAGGACGAGCCGACGGTAGGGATCAACCMCGGCGATGGGTTCATCCACAACGATGCCCGGTACGGAAACGTCCACAACACGGACCAGTCCATGATCATKCCGATCTTCCGCGAGGGAAAGATCATCGCCTGGGTCGCCGCGACCATCCACGAAGGCGAGAACGGGGCCTGCGAGCCCGGCGGAATGCCGTCAGGTTCCGAGACCCCGTTCGACGACGGACTCCGGATGTCCCCGTTCAAGATCGTTGAGAAGGGCAATCTGCGCCGGGACCTGCTGACATTCCTGCAGCACTCGGTTCGCGACCCCAAGCTGCAACTGGCTGACCTCAAGGTCAAGATCGGCGCCGTCCAGCGCATCCAGGAACGCGTCGACAGCATCATCGACGAAGTGGGAGTGGAGACCTTTGTCGCTGCCCTGCGGGTCACCGTTGAAGACGTGGAGCAGGAAGTCAAGCGCCGCATCAGCGAACTGCCGGACGGAACCGTGTCCTTTAACCAGTTCATGGACTCCACGCTCAAGGAGAACATCCTGATCAAGTTCGCCTGCAAGGTGACGGTCAAGGGTKACAAAATGACGGTGGACCTGAGGGGCACGGGTCCCGAAATCCTCAACCGGGCCATTAACTCCCCGCTGTGCTCGGTCAAATCGATGATGATGCAGGCAATCCTRGCGTTCTGGTGGCCCGACCTGCCCCGCTGCACCTCGGCGATGTCTCCTATCGACATCATCTCGGATGAACACACGTGGGCAGACGCTGGTTACGATGCTCCGATGGGGCAATCGCTGCAGGCGTCGTTCCGCGGGTTCTCGGCCCTGCAGACAGCTTTCGCCAAGATGCAGTTCTCCAACCCGGAGAAGTTCTCCAATGTCCTGGCTCCGTGGTTCAACCAGATCAACACCTTCCTGTGGGGAGGCCTGACCCAACACGGCGACCAGGTAGGAAACCTGTGTGCCGACCTCAACGGCATGGGCGGCGGTGCCAAGGCATTCCGCGACGGTGAAGACGCCGTCTCACCGTTGTTCTGTGCCATGGCTGACACTGCCGAACAGGAAGTCATGGAAGAGGAAGTTMCTTTCATGCAGTTGGTCAGCAAGCGGATCGTCCGCGACAACCAGGGCTTCGGCAAGAACAGCGGCGGCATGGGCTACGAGATGATCGTTGCCGCGGAGGGAACGCCGATGTGGGGCTTCATGACCGTTACCTCGGGATCCAAGTTCTCGTCCATCACKGGAATGTTCGGCGGCTACGGCTGCAGCACGACACCGCTGGCCATGGTGAAGGGCATCAACATCTACGACGTGATCCGCAAGGACTCCAGCAAATTCGATTTGTCCATGGAGCGGATCATGAACGAGCAGCCCTATGAGGGCGGTAAGTACACCACTTCCCATATGGGGCTGCAGTTCGACGTCGCCAAGGATGGCGAGATGTACATGATTGCCCAGGGCTCCGGCGGGGGGTACGGCGACGTTCTGGAACGTGATCCGGAAGCGGTGGCCAAGGATCTGGAACTCGGCCGCATTTCACCGAAGGTCGCCACCAGCATCTACGGCGTCGTCTKGGATCCTGAAACGTTMGTGGTGGACCAGGAGGCAACCACCCGGTTGCGCCACGACTCACGGCAGGCCCGGATCGYGCGCGGCAAGCCGTACAAGGAGTTCCTTGAGGGTTACGTGAAAACCGAGCCCCCGAAGGACCTGCTCTACTACGGTTCCTGGGGCGACGACACAGAGGAACTCACCGCCACGCACTTCACGAATAACGGACCGGAACGGGTCAAGGCGACCATCGACAAGCTGCCGCTGATCATGCTTCCGKACCGCAGGGAAGTCAAGATCAGCGCCCTGGAGGACCGAATCCKCGAGCTCGAGCAGAAGCACGGGGAAGTTGTCCACCGTAAGTCCTAGCCCGTTACGGCACGTCCCGGGCTGCGACACAGCAACCCCAGAAGCCTTCAGCGCCGCATCCTCCCCAGCCAGGACGGTGCGGCGCTGAGGGYCTTTATCAGCCAAAGTATGGAGAAAGACGTCATGACCACTTCCACTGCCACCAGCCTCGCCAACGTTGTTGCCTCCCCTCCGTCGGGGCGGCCGAAAGCCGTGGTTTTCGACCACCACGAGTACGCAGCTTCCGTGATTCTTCGTGGCCGGCCCGTCCCGTGGGACAACGCCACGGCGTATGCGTCTTTCTTCGCCCAGGCACAGGGGCTGCTCCGGCCGGACGTGGCGCTCCTGGACCTGKACCGGCTGTACGGTCATTTGACCGCCGGCAACACCAGCCTCGAGACCGGCATGGCGGCCAGATCCCGGACAGGGTTCGCGCTGAGGACTTTGCTGGGCGACGATGACCTCAACCGGGCGGTGCTGGAGTTCGTTACCGTGTTCGCCAAGACAGCCCGCCAGCCTGTGGTGCTGCGCATCCCGTCGCCGATGATGTGGCTCAGGGGCACACACCACTTCTCGGGCGCGGACGATACCGGCGACCTCGACGCCGACAACGCCGAGAATGCCTCCATGTATGTCAGTGACTGGCTGCGGGCGTTMGCGGCGCTGCCCGTCGCGGGACTCTTACTCGACAACCGAACCCCTGCCGGCGCCTCCCGCGGCGTGCACGTTTCGCTGGAGACCTACACTCCGATTGCCAACCTGGCCGGCAACTACCGTTGGACGCTGGGGCAGCTCGACGACGATCAGGCGCGTCTGCAAGGGGACGCCGCGGTGGGTGCCTATATTCCTGCGGGGTTCTGGCTGGGGGCAGACGTGGAACTCCCGGCCGGGGACTTCTACCTGGCCGGGATCCCCAGCGCCGCTTCGCCGGAGGGCGTGCTGGCCAGACTGGAAACCCTGGGGTAACTGACCTCGGGTTACTTCGGCGGGAGCAGGTGCCGCCGTCGGGCCTCTACGACGCAAGCCCTTCGGTCACTGACGCCGAGAGTGTTGAACAGGCTCTTGAGATACCACTTGACGGTGTTGATGCCCAGATGCAGCTCCTGGGCGATTTCGCGGTTGGACCTTTCCTTCTCGACAAKACGCAGGATCATCTGTTCGCGCTGCGACAAGCCCGGTTCCGGAACGGTGGTGCCCGCGCCGGTGGGGGGAKATGCGGCCTCGGCAGACCACCGGGCATCGCGGTTGGTCTTGGCCTGGGAATCCAGCCGGATGAGGATACTGAGGAAACGCGGTAACTCGTGGCTCCCCACCTCCGGGGCGGGCTCCCGCCGCAGCCTGGCCGAGGTGGCGCGCACCAGCTCCATGCAGCCTGAGCCGCCATCGAGGACGGGCCGGACCAGGCCCAGCCGGGAACACGTCTCCAGGGCAGGCCGGAGCGTCGATTCGGCTTCGTCACGGTTCCCCGCCTGTTCGAGGGCGGCCGCCAGCAGGATACGGGCATTAAGTTCTGCCCTCGGCCCCAAATACGCTGCGGCCCGTGACAGCAAACGGCGGGCACCGTTCACGGTGTCCAGTCTGCCGGGGAAGTCCGGTCCCTCGTGCTCGGCCTCAGCCATGGCGGCCCGCAGCTGCGTGGCCTGTTGGATCTGGTGCCTGGCCTCGGCCAGCCCTTCCAGCCGTGGCCCGGTGGTGTCCGCCGATTCTTGGGCAACTGCCGCGCCCAGCACGGCATCGTGGGGTTCGGCGTCGATGGTCCGGGGGCTGATTCCCAACTGCACGCGTTCCAGATTCATGACCAGTTGGAGCCGGTCCAGGCCGAGGCTGTCGGCCACCAGATCGCCTTCATCGAGTATTTCCCGGGCCCGCGGAGTGTCCCCCCGAAGTGCCTTTATTCTTGCCAGCGTCCCGTATGTGGACAACATGAAGTCCACCACCCCGCCTTCGGAGCCCAGCTCGCGGGTTTCCTCCAGTAATTTCTCGGCCTTGTCGAGTTCGCCGCGTTCATACAGGAGCTGGCCCATCATCGCTCCCGCCAGCCGCGCCGCATGCGAGTATCGCCCGGCCTTGCGCCGGCCGAGTTCCACAGCCGCGGTGAAGTGCTGGTCCACGCTGTCCAGATCGAGCAGGGCGTAGGCGGCAAGCCCCGCGAAACACTGTCCGTACACGCCACTGAAGGGCCCCGAGGTGAGGCCGTGGAACTTCGCGGCCCAGCGCTGTTGTTCCAACGCGAGAGGGTAATCGCCGTCGTGGATCTTCTTGAACGTGGAGACGTTCGCTGCCACTGAGACGATCCAGGGCCGGAGCAGATCCGCCTGGGCGAAGCACTTCTCGTCCAGTTCGTCCACGTGGTTTACTCTGTCGCCATACATGTCGATGCAGCTCTGCACAACGAGCCCTTCGACGCCCAGTTCAAAGCGGTCGTGTTCGGTCAGGGTCGCATCGGCGGGCATCACGGCTTCGGCCCGGTCCAAAGCACTCTGGGCGGCTGCGGATTGGTGAAGCAGTGTATGGGCCCAGGCTATCGCCGTCTGGAGCCGGGCTTGCCCGGCCACATGGTCAGCCGGGATCTTGCCGACGAGAGCCAACAGGGTCGACATGCTGGAGTGTTCCACCAGCCACATGGCGCGGAATTCGACGATCTCCACCGCGAGCTCAACGTCCCCGGCGGCGAGAGCATGGTCCACCGCGTCGCTGGGGAATCCGTTTTCTGAATACCAGCGGGCAGCGATCAGGTTCAGTTCCTTGGTCCGTCCCGGGTAATCACGCTCCAGACGTCGGCGMAGGTAGTCCTCAAACAGGTGGTGATAGCGGTACCACGTGCCGTCCTCGTCGAGGGGCTGCAGGAAAAGATCCTGCGCCTGGATCTTCTCCAGCATCGCCTGGCCCAGTTCCACTCCCGAGAGGGCGGACGCCAGCCCCGCGCACAGCCGTTCCGGAACCGACGTCATCAGCAGGAAATCCAGCGTTTCGGGGTCGAGGGTGTCGAGGACGTTTTCGGCCAKATACTCACCGATCGAGGCGTGCCTGCCGGAGAGCCGTTCGATCAGTTCTGAGGCCTCGCGGTGGTCCCTGAGTGACAAGGAGACCAGTTGCAGCGCGGCGATCCAGCCCTCAGTCGTCCRGTGGAGGCTGGCCACGTCTCCCGCATCCAGATCGAGCCGGTTGACGCCGACCAGGAAGTCCTGAGATTCGTTTTCATCGAACCTCAGCGCGACAGCGTCCACTTCGAGCAGCTGGTCCCGCACCATGAGCCGGCCCAGTGGCAGGCCCGAGCGGGTGCKGCTGGTGATGATGAAGGACAGATGTGAGCCGCCGGCATCGAGCAGGCGTTCCACTACCGCCCTGGTTCTGGGCTCCGTGACCAGGTGCCAGTCATCCAGGGTGATCACAATGTCCTCGCCGCCCTCATCGATGGCGTTGATGAGAGCGGGAACCACGTAGTGCTCAGCGTCGTCGGGGCGCTCCTCCAGCAATTGCTGCAGCTCCTCCTCGAGTCCGGGCCCGGCTTTGCGGATTGCCTGGAGCAGATGGGAAAGGAACCAGATGGTGTTGTTGTCGTCCCGGTCCAAGGACAACCAGACGGTGACGAGGCCCTGGGACGCGAGGCTTTCCATCCACTGGGCGGCAAGGGTCGACTTGCCAAAACCGGCCGGGGCGTGGATCAACGCGAGCCGCCGTTTCCGGTCCGAGTGGAGCATCTCGGTCAGCCGCGCGCGGTGAACCCACTGGCCAACAGGCTCGGGCGCGCGGAACTTGCTTGACGCACTGGGTGGTCCTGTCGGCATCCGCCACCTCCTTGTGGTCCGGCGGTCGCCGGGAATGCATTTGGCCCTCTGAAATCCTATGGGAACCGCGGCATCAAAKACAGCGGTGACCAGCGGCCGCCCCTTCCCGCGGATTCCTGCCCCCGGCGCCCCCGCCACAAGCAACGCGGGGTCAGATATGGTCCTTCCGGGCCGGCGGTTTMTGACCCTGCGTTGGTTCTTTTTAGACGGCTTCGAGGACGCTGACGTAGTTGGCGATGCCGACGCCGCCCATGTTCTGCACCGCGGCCCGACGCGGGCTGGCCAGCTGCATGGCGCCGGCCGTGCCGGTGAGCTGCATGGCGGCGATGACGTGCTGCGATACGCCGGTGGCGCCGACCGGGTGGCCCTTGGCCTTGAGGCCGCCCGAGACGTTGACCGGGAGCTTGCCGTCMTTGAAGACCCAGCCTTCCTCAAGGGCCCGGGCGCCCTGGCCGCGTTCGGTCAGTCCCATGGCCTCGTACATCAGCAGTTCGGCGATGGTGAAACAGTCGTGGACTTCCGCGAAGTCGAGGTCCTCCAGGCCGACGCCGGCCATCCCCAGGGCGCGCTGCCAGGAAACCCGGGTGGCGGCGAACTCAGTGGGGTCCCGGCGCTCGGCCGGGAAGAAGTCGTTCGCCTGGCCGAAGCCGGCGAGCCGCACCGGCGCGGTGGCGCCCCMGGTCGGGGCAACGCTGAGGACGACGGCGGCGGCGCCGTCGGACACGGGGGAGCAGTCGGTGCGCCGCAACGGGTCGGCCACCATCGGGTTCTTGTCCGAGACGGTGCGGCAGAACTCCTCGCCGAGGTCCTTGCGGAGCTGGGCGTAGGGGTTGTCCACGCCGTTGCGGTGGTTCTTCGCCGCGATGGTGCCCAGGACGTCGCCGAGGTTCCCCATGCTGGCGCCGTAGCGCTTCTCGTAGTGCTTGGCGACCTCGGCGAAGAGTCCGGTGAAGCCGGTGGTGGAGGCCTTGCCGGCCATGTCGTAGTCCGCGCCGAGCAGGGCCGAGCCCACGACGTCGGCCCCGRCCTGGGTCATCTTTTCGGCGCCGATCACGAGCACCGTCTTGGCGGTACCGGCCAGCAGCGACTTGGTGCCCTGCTGGAACGCGGCCGAGCCGGAAGCACAGGCGTTTTCGACCCGGGTGGAGGGGACGTTGGCCAGCTGCTCCGAGACCTGCAGGGCCAGCGAGGACGGGAACGCCAGCGGCATCATGCCGGAGTTGAACTGGCCGAGGTAGATTTCGTCGATCTGGCCCGGCTCGATCCCGGCGTTGCCGATCGCCTCGGTGGCGACCTGGACGATGAGGGACTCCAGGGTCTCGTCCGTGAGTTTGYCGAAGCGGCTGTGGCCCCAGCCGGTGAGCAGGATATCTTTTCCGAACTGTTCGCGCAGGCTCATGCTGTGGCTCCTTCAAGGGTGCTGGTTTCAAGGGTGCTGGTTTCGAGGGTGGGGGCTGCGTGGAGGGACGCATCGACGGCGAAGTCCGCCTCGGTCTTTTCACGGATTTCCGCCACGGTGACGCCGGGGGCGAGGCGGGTGAGCGTGAGCTTCCGGCCGCCGTCGTCGCCCTTGTTGAGGTCGAAGACGGCGAGGTCGCTGATAATCCGGTCCACGCAGCTCAGGCCGGTGAGCGGCAGGGTGCATTCCTTGACGATCTTCGCGGTACCGTCCTTGGCGTTGTGTTCGGTGAGGACCACGACGCGCGGGGTGCCGGCGACGAGGTCCATGGCGCCTCCCATGCCCTTGACCATCTTGCCGGGGATGGTCCAGTTGGCGAGGTCGCCGTTCCCGGAGACCTGCATGGCGCCCAGGATCGCGACCTTGACGTGGCCGCCGCGGATCATGCCGAAGGATGTGGCGGAGTCGAAGATGCTGCCGCCGGGCAGGACGGTGACGGTCTGCTTGCCGGCGTTGATGAGGTCCGCATCTTCGTCGCCCGCATAGGGGAACGGGCCCATGCCGAGCAGGCCGTTCTYGCTCTGCAGGACAACGCGGACGCCGTCGGGCAGGTTGTTGGCCACCAGCGTGGGGATGCCGATGCCAAGGTTGACGTAGTCGCCGTCGTTCAGTTCTTCGGCCGCGATCGCGGCCATTTCATTCCGGGTCCAAGCCATGGTGATTCTCCTGAAGAAAGTAGGGGCGGCGCTMAGGCCGGAACGGATGTGGCCTCGGCGGGGGCTGCAGCCACAGTGCGTGGGCGGAYGGTCCGCTGTTCAATGTCCTTGACCCGGCCGCTGGCCTGGACGAGACGCTGGACGAACACGCCGGGGGTGACGATGTGGTTCGGGTCCAGCCGGCCGGGCTCCACGATCACCTCGGCCTCYGCGACCGTCACGGTGCCGGCCGTGGCCACCACCGGATTGAAGTTCTGGGCGGTGTAGCGGTAGATCAGGTTGCCGTCGGTGTCGGCGGTGTGCGTGTGCACGAGCGCGACGTCGGCCTTGATGGCGCGTTCCTGGACATACGTCTCGCCGTCGAACTCTGCCAGCGGCTTGCCGTCGGCGACAAGGGTCCCGACGCCGGTCTTCGTGTAGAAAGCCGGGATGCCGGCGCCGCCGGCACGGAGGCGCTCCGCAAGTGTGCCCTGCGGGGTGAACTCCACCTCCAGCTTGCCGGCCAGGTACTGCTCGGCGAAKAGTTTGTTTTCCCCGACGTAGGAGGCGATGACCTTGCGGACCTGTCCGGCTTCGATCAGGATGCCGAGGCCCTTGCCGTCCACGCCCATGTTGTTGGACACCACGGTGAGGTTCTTGACGCCGGTATCGCGCACCGCCTCGATCAGGTCAGCCGGGATGCCGCTGAGGCCAAAGCCTCCGACGGCGAGCGTCATGCCGTCCCGCAGTACGTCTTGCAGCGCGGCGGCCGCTCCGGATTTCAGCTTTGACATCGCATCTCCTCATTGAGCCTTTKACGCAATCCACTTTGTGGACTGTTCCTCTGCTGTTGGAGCCTACGGTGCGGAAATGGGGCCTGTCAATGGACGATTTCAGCCTAACCTGTGCCGTTTTTACAGTATGGACGGTAGACTGGTGAGCGTCCACAATATGGATGGTTTGAGTGGGTCTAACGCAAAATCCGAGGAAAAAACATGTCTTCATTACCTGTCCAAGGCGCACAAGTCGTCAGCCGCGTCGCGTCGCTGCTGCGCATTGTCGGACGAAAGCCGGAAGGCTCCCCGCTCGTGGAACTCGTCAGGGAATCCGGGCTCACCCGGCCCACCGTGCACCGGMTGCTTTCGTCGCTGGCCTCCGAGGGGCTGCTGGACCAGGACCCGCAGGGCGGCAACTGGGTGCTGGGTCCGGAGATCTTGCTGCTGGGGTCCGTGGCCTCGGCCCGTTTCCCGCTCGAGGACATCGCCCGGCCCAGCCTCCGGCGGCTCGCCGAGGAGACCGGCGAAAGCGCCTTCTTTTCCATCCGCCGCGGCAACGAAACGGTCTGCCTGCTCCGCGAGGAGGGAAGTTTCCCCGTCCGTTCCTTCGTGCTGCACGAGGGCGTGCGGTTTCCGCTCGGCGTTGCCTCTGCGGGCACCGCCATCATGGCCTTCCTGCCGGCGGAAGAGCAGGAGGAGCTGCTCGCGGACTGGCCCGCCCACGCGGGCAGCTTCGCGGCCGGGCACACGGAAGCGCTTGTCCGCGAGAACCTCGAAGCGACGCGGCAGACCGGCTATTCGGTCAACCCGGGGCTGATCCTGGAAGGAAGCTGGGGGATGGGCGCGGCCGTCTTCGACCAGCGGGGTTGCCCCGCGTGGGCGCTCTCCCTGACTGGCATCGAGCCGCGCTTCCGGGAAGACCGTCGCCCGCAGCTGGGGCGGCTGCTCATGGACGAGGCCCACCGTATCTCGACGCAGCTGCAAGGCACCCGCTAAGACCCATCGGAGCGTCGCAATCGGAGTGTCGCTGTGCTCTGTGGTCCGGCCTGGACGCCTCGACAAAACAAGGGCCGCGGAGCACGATGGTAACTGCATCCGGAGACTTCAGCTGTCGCTCTGTGAGCTGAGGTTACCCGCACCGATATGATCGCCAGTGCCCGGCCAGCGGGCACGGTCCGGCGGCCGTACTCCACGACCCCGCCACGGGGTCCCCGGGGAGGAAGGGTCCGGCGGACGCGCCTTCCGCCGGCGCCGGCCGGCGCCGTGGTCGACGTGGGCCGTGAAGAACACCAGGCCGGTCCCCGGCCGTACATTTGGAATTMCCCCAAAGGAGTGAGTCGTATGGCTCCTCACCCCGCAATACATGCAATGCCGCGCCTTGTGCGCCTCCTGATAGCTGCCGGGATGGCACTGGTGCTGCCTCTGGCAGTCAGCGGCGCCGCCCAAGCGACCGGCAGCAAGCCGTCAAGAACGTGGACCGTGCAGGTCGGGTCCGAATCCGAAGACCAGGCGATTCAAGGCATGGCATTCCTGCCCGAGCATATTTACATCAACGCCGGCGACAAGGTGACGTGGAAGGCCAACTCCGCCGAGATCCACACCGTMACGTTCCTGGCCGCCGGCCAATCACTGGAATCCACACAGCCGTTCAACCCCACGGATCCGCAAGAGATCTCTAAACAGGGCAGCAACGTCTACGACGGGCAGTCATATTTCAGCTCCGGAGTCATGTCCAACGTGTCCAACAGCGGATTTAAGGAAGCCGCGAAGTACACACTGAAATTCCCGCACACCGGTGAATTCACTTACTACTGCTTGGTGCACGGGATGGCCATGAAAGGCATGGTCCATGTCCGGGACGCAGGAACTGACTACCCGTACACGCAGTCGCAGTACGACCGCCACGCCAAGAAGCAGGAACAGCGCATCCTGCGCGACGGACACAAGTCCTGGGACGCGGCCCGCGACCAAGCCAACAACCACACGGTCATCGCCGGCACGGACAACGGGACCTCCATGGTCATGCGGTTTGTGCACCAGGAAATCAGCATCAAGGTCGGTGAAAGCGTGACATTCGTGAACAACGGCATGGGAGCCCCGCACACCGTCACGTTCGGCAAGGAACCGGCCAACATCTTCGCACCGCTCGGCGACCCCGGCCACTTCACCGGCGGGGACCTGAGCTCCGGGCTGATGCCGCCGGACAGCCACTTCACTGTGACCTTCCATTCGGCCGGCGAGTTCAAGTACATCTGCGCCCTGCATGACTTCATGGGCATGGTGGGCACCGTCGAAGTCCGGAAGTAGGGGGCCGGAATAAGGCAGACCGGATATTGCGGCGCCGGCAGGTGCCTGCCGGCGCCGCATCAGCCCTTCGGGGTACCGGCTATTTCCACCAGGTGTCGAAAATCGTGACCGGAACCGTGCGCTTGTGGCGGGTCCGCAGGTACATCCCCTCGATCCGCTCGGCAACGGCATCCGGCACTTCGCGGCCCTCGAGGTAGTCATCGATGAGGTCGTAGCTCAGGCCGAGTTCATCCTCGTCCGTGCGGCCGGGCGTCCCGTCCAGAAGGTCCGCCGTCGGGATTTTTTCCCAGATCCGGGCCGGCGCGCCGAGTTCGGCCAGCAGCGCGCGGTTCTGGCGTTTGTTGAGCCCGAATAGCGGCAGGATGTCGGCGCCGCCGTCGCCGTACTTGGTGAAGAATCCGGTGACGGATTCGGCACCGTGGTCCGTGCCGATCACAAGGTAATTGTGCTCGCCGGCCAKGGCATACTGGGCGATCATCCGGGTCCGGGCCTTGGTGTTGCCCTTGTGGAAGTCGGAAATCCCGGTGCCGACCGTCTTCTCGAACTCGTCCTCGAACCCGTCCACCGCAGCCGAAATATTGAACGTCCACTCGGTCTTGGCGCGCACGAAGTCCAGGGCCGCCTGGGCATCGTCCTCGTCGTGCTGGACGCCGTAGGGGAKCCGGACGGCCACGAAATTCGCCTCGACGCCCTCGGACTCAAGCTCCTCGACCGCCAGCTGGGCCAGCCGCCCGGCCAGGGAGGAGTCCAGGCCGCCCGAGATGCCCAGGACAAACCCCTTGGTGTGGGTGGCCGTCAGGTATTCCTTCAGGAACGTCACGCGTTTGCGCACCTCCCCGGCCGGGTCGATCCGGGGCTGCACGCCCATTTCTTCGATGATCTTCGCCTGGAGTTCACGCATGCCTCACAGCCTAGTCAGCGGTGTCAACCACGCTCAACTGTTGCAGCCGGGCCGGCGGGTCAGGCGTCGCCCCGGTCGGAATTGCGCGGCTTTGCCGGACCGCCGCTGCGCTTTCGGACAACCGCCACGCGGATCCACGGTGCGCACTGCCGGAATCAGTTCACGCATCCGGAACCGGTGCGAAAACCACGAATGCCGCGCGGCTCCGGCCCCGGTGATCGCCGGCCTTGCTTATCGATCTTGGGGCGCCGGACCGGTGGAACCGCGCACCGTCAAGTGGGTGGGCATGACCGAGCGGCTGCGCCGGGCTCCGCMGGCCAGGGGATTCAACCGGGCCAGCAGCATGGACACGGCCACCCGGCCGGCCTGCTCGATCGGGGAGGCCATGGTGGTCAGCGGMGGATTGCAGAAGTCCGCGCCGAAGATGTCGTCGCACCCCACAATGCTCATGTCCTCCGGGACTCGGATCCCGCGCTCGCGCAGCCGCTGGAGCATCCCGATGGCAATGAGGTCGTTGAAAGCGATGCAGGCGCTGACCCGGCTGTGCACGGCGGCATCCGCGGCGGCGGCGCCGGACAGTGTGGTCGGGGCGAAGGGCCCGAGCCGATGGACTTCCACGCTGCGCGCCTCGGCCGCCTCGGACAGTGCCGCCCACCGCCGTTCGCTGGACTGCGACGACACCGGACCTGCCACATAGGCCACCCGGGTGTGCCCCAGCGAGATCAGGTGGTCCAGTGCCTGGCTGGTCGCGGAGGGGGTGTCGATGATGACCGCGGGCACCCCGGGAACGTCACGGTTGACCGCAACCACCGGGATCTTCGCCGCCGCCGCCAGGAGGACCTCGTCGCTGAGCCGGGAGGCGGCCACGATGATTCCGTCTGCACCCTTGCGGAGCTGCTCCATGGCGCTGGCTTCCACCTCATCGGATTCCTCCGTGTCCACCAACAGCTGGGTGTAGCCGGCGGCCTTGAGCTGGAGCTGCGTGCCGCGGATGAGATCGAAGTAGAAGGGGTTGGTGATGTCGGGCACCAGGACCCMTACGGCGCCGGTGCGGCCGGAACTGAGTGCCTTGGCCTGGCTGTTGGGCGTGTAGTTKAGCATGGCGGCCGCTTCCTCKATCCGCGCGCGGGTCCGGACGTTGACCCGGTCCGGCGTCGAGAGCGCCCGGGAAACGGTGGAGGCCGCCACGCCGCAGAGCGCTGCAATGTCATGGATGGTTGCGGGCCGCTCGGCCTGGTCCGGATGCGTCGACACGGGGCTCCTCTCTGAGCAAGTGTCTCTGGCAGTGATGTTCGGTTTTCCGAGCATTACGTTTTGAACACACAGGGAAATCTGCCGGAAACCACCAGGAGCGGATCACTGCGCGCCTTGCTGAGTAACCGTGCCGAGTGAGCCGTGCCACAGGGGCGCCGTGAACAAAGAATGGCACAGTTGCAAACTTTTGGCAATCGGTTGTCAATAATTGGCAGTCCCGTTAGACTCGCAGCGAGACCATCACTGTGAACTGACTCACCCTGCCCCGGCGGCGGGGCACTTGAAGCGGGAGCCCGAATTGACAACAGCGTCAGCATCAACCACCTTCACCCTTTCCGGCTTTGGCGACGAGGTTGACCCCAATCCCGAGGTCCAGGCGGCAGTGCTGTTGGCGATCGGCGCCAAGCACATTGAGGTGCGCAGCGCCTGGGGAACCAACGTTTCCGAGCTTTCGGCGGAGCAGCTCGCCGAACTCAAGGCAGTTCTGGACGCCAAGGGCCTGAAGGTCTCCGCCGTCGCCAGCCCCATCGGCAAGGTGGAGGTGTCCCTTCCGGTTGAGCATGAAGTGCAGCGGCTGCGCCGGGTCATTGAGGCCGCCAAGACGCTGGACACCAAGTACATCCGCATCTTCTCCTTCTACCGGGCCGCGGGGCAGAGTCAGGAAGAGATCCGCGAGGACKTCATGACCCGCATGGCGGCGCTGGCGGCGCTCGCCGCGGAGGCCGGCGTCGTGCTTCTGCATGAGAACGAAAAGGGCATTTACGGCGATGCGCCCGAGCGGGTGCTGGACATCATGAAGTCCGTCGATTCGCCGTCCCTGCGCCTCGCCTGGGACAGCGCGAACTTCGTCCAGGTGGGCGTCAAGCCGTTCACCGACGGCTACGCCATGCTGCGCCCCTACCTGGAATACTTCCAGGTCAAGGATGCGCTGGCGGGAAGCGGCCAAGTGGTCCCGGCCGGGCAGGGCGACGGCGAATTGAAGGAAACCATCGAGGCCCTGAAGGCCGACGGCTACCGCGGCTTCGCCTCCTTGGAGCCGCACCTGGCCAGCGCCCATGAACTGGGCGGGTTCTCCGGCCCGGTTGCCTTCGGTTCCGCGGCCCGCGCCTTCGCCGGGCTGGCCGCGACGAACCACATCGACCTCATCTAGCAGGACCGCAGCAGCACCCAACGAATGAATCAGCAAATGGATGAAGCACTAGACGAATGAGGGAGCTACGGATGCCAAAGGCGGCAATCATCGGCTGCGGCGACGTGTCGATCGTTCACTTTGACGCGCTTGCCGGGATGGACGACGCCGAACTGGTGGCCGTCTGTGACACGGATCCTGAGCGCCKCGCCGCKGCGCAGGCGGCTCACGGGGTCCCGGCGTTCGAGKACTACCGCGACATGCTGGAGACGGCCGCCCCKGACGTCGTGCACATCACCACCCCGCACCACGAGCATGCTGGGATCGCCATCGACTGCCTGCGCCGCGGCATCCACGTGGTGCTCGAAAAACCCCTGGCGCACACCCTKCCCGAGGGCGAGCGGCTGCTGGCCGCTGCCGCGGACAGCACGGCCCGGATTGGCCTGTGCTTCCAAAAYCGCTACAACGCCCCGGTGCAGGAAATGCGGCGGCTGCTGGATTCGGGTGAGCTGGGCAACGTGCGGGGGGCCTCGGCCACGGTCATGTGGCACCGCGACGCCGACTACTACCTCAGCCGGCCCTGGCGCGGAAGCTGGGGCGGTGGCGGGGGAGGCCTCATGATGAACCAGGCCATCCACACCGTTGACCTGCTGCAATGGCTGGTGGGGGACATCGTGTCGCTCTCCGGCAGCGCCTCGACCCGCGCGCTGGCAGAAGCCATTGAGGTGGAGGACACTGCGGAGTTCGCCGCCCACCACAGCAACGGCGCGCGCAGCGTCTTCTACGCCACCCTCGCCAACACGGTMAACGCGCCCGTCACCCTGKACATCAGCACCKAAAAGGCAGCACTGAGCCTGCGCGGTGACCTGACGGTCACGTACGACGACGGGCGCAGCGAGGTGGTGCGCGAACGCGCCATCGGCTCGAGCGGCCGCTCCTACTGGGGTGTCTCGCATGCCTTGCTGATCGCGGACTTCTATGCCGGACTGGCACAACCGGGCCCGTTCTGGATTAACGCCGCCGAAGGGGCCAAGTCGCTGCGGATCGTGAAGGAACTGTACCGGCAGTCCTACCCTGGCTCCGAGGCCAAAGTCTCCTAAGGAGAGGACGCGCGGAGTGCCCCCGGCGCGTGCCGCGGGCTCCTACCAAGAGTCGCCGGTCTACAAGAGCGCCGGAGCGCCACGCGTCCCCCTGAGTGGCGCCATTCCGCCGTCGTGCTGCGCCTTCAAACGCGTCGCAAAGCAACAAAGCAGAAAAGTTATGACAACCGGTTGCCAGATATGGCAACCCAACGTACGCTGAACCCACAAGCGGCACTGTGGTCCAGGCCACAGCGCCGCTGCAAGCGTCCGGTGAAACGGACCACGTCAAGCGATAGGAGCCAACAATGAAGTTCGGTCCCAAGGCAGCAGCCGCTGCCCTCATCCTCAGCGCGTCCCTCGCGCTCACAGCCTGTGGCGGCGGCGCTGCAGCAGGCGGCGCGGCCGCCGGCACCCCCGCCACGTCCCTGACGCTGGGTAYCATCCAGGACGTCCGCTCCTGGGATCCCGCCCAGGCGCACGTGGGCMACCTTCTCCAGCCGTACCAGGCGGTCTATGACACCCTGATCCTGCGGGAACCGGACGGAAAGCTCAGCCCCATGCTGGCGACGGACTGGAAATACAACGCGACCAACACCAAACTGACGGTGGACCTGCGCACGGACGTCACCTTCAGCGACGGCGCCAAGTTCGACGCCGAGGCGGCCAAAGCCAACATTGACCACTTCAAGACGGCCAACGGCCCGCAGATGGCGCAGCTGTCCTCCGTTCAGGATGTGACGGTTGTAGACGCCGACACCATTGACATCAACCTCACCACCCCGGACCCGGCCCTGGAATACTTCCTCAGCCAGGCCGCCGGCCTGATGGGCAGCCCCAAGGCGCTTGGCACCGAGGGCATCAAGACCGAACCGGTCGGCTCCGGCCCCTACGTGATGGACAAGGCCGCATCCGTCAAGGATTCCCAGACGGTCTTCACGGCCCGCAAGGATTACTGGAACAAGGATCTGCAGAAGTACTCCAAGCTGACCTTCAAGATCCTGACCKATCTCACCGCCCGCACCAACGCCCTGGTCTCCGGCCAGGTGGACGCCACCCTCCTGGACCCCAAGACCGGCAAGCAGGCCGAGGGCGCCAAGATGCAGCTAGCCGCCAACGAGGTTKACTGGCAGGGGCTGCTCCTGATGGACCGTGACGGTGCCAAGAACCCGGCGCTGAAGGACGTCAGGGTCCGCCAGGCCATCAACTACGCCTTCGACCGCAAGACCATCCTCGACCAGGTCATGCTGGGACAAGGCACGCCGACCTCGCAGCCGTTTGGCAAGGCCAGCGGGGCCTGGACCCCGGAGCTGGAGAACTACTACACCTACGATCCCGTCAAGGCCAAGCAGCTCCTCAAGGACGCGGGCTATGAAAACGGCCTCACTCTGGAAGTCCCGAGCATCCCCGATTTCCAGACCCAGATTTCCGTGGTCCAGCAGCAGCTGGMAGACGTCGGTATCACTCTGAAGATTGGCGCMGCACTGACCAACACCTTCACGTCCGATGTGGCTGGACAGAAGTACACCACCATGTACTTCTCGCTCTTCCAGGGTGAGCCGACGGTTGCCATCAACCAGATCATCTCCACCAAGGCGCTCTACAACCCGTTCAAGAATGCGACGCCGGAACTCGACGCCAAGATCGACGCCGTGCGCAACGGGGGCGCCGATGCCGGCAAGCTGGCCCAGGACGTCAATAAGTATGTGGTCGAGCAGGCCTGGTTCGCGCCGCTGTTCCGGGTCAACCAGATGTACTACCACAACGCCAAGGTGAACGTGACCCCGCAGATCCAGCAGGCCGTTCCGTCCATCTACAACTACTCACCCGCCAAGTAGGACGCCATGATCAGGTTCATTGCGAAAAGGCTGGGCAGCGGGCTGGTGGTGCTGGTTGTTGTCTCGGCGCTCACCTTCTTCCTGCTCTACATCTCCAGCGGGAGCATCGCCAGGAACATCCTGGGCGACCAAGCCACCGCTGAGCAGGTGGCGATGAAAGAACACGAGCTCGGACTGGACCAGCCCCTGGTGGCCCGCTACCTCGCCTGGGTGGCCGATGCCTTGAGCGGAAACCTCGGAACCTCCTGGTTCAGCTCGGAACCGGTGGCCAACTCCCTGGCCAGCCGGATCCCGGTGACCATGACCATGGTCTTCGCCGCAATGATCCTGATCGCAATCTGCGCCGCCCTCATTGGCGTCCTTGCTGCCGTCAAGCGTGGCTGGGTGGACCGGGTGGTCCAGGTTGGCGCCATCATCGGCGACTCCGTTCCGGGGTTCGTGATCGGCGTCATCCTGGTCACCCTCCTGGCCATCCAGCTGGGTCTCTTTCCGGCCACCAGCACCATCTCCCCGGACTCCGGACCCGACGCGTGGATTTATTCCATGGCGCTTCCGGTGATCGCCCTGCTGATCAACGGCGTCACCGGAGGCGCGCAGCAGATCCGCAGCGCCGTCATCAAACAACTCGAGCGGGACTACGTCCGCACCCTGCGCAGCCGGGGCATCAGCGAACGCGAGATTCTCTTCAAGCACGTCCTGCGCAGTGCCGCCCCCGCCGGACTCACCGTGCTGAGCCTCCAGCTGATCGGCATGCTGGGCGGCGTCGTGATCATTGAGCAGATCTTCGCCCTGCCCGGCATGGGCCCGCTGGCGGTCGCCGCCACCGGCCAGTCGGATCTTCCGGTGGTGATGGGCGTCGTGATGTACACGGTGGTCGTCGTCATCGTGGTGAACCTGCTGGTGGACATTCTTAACGGCTGGCTCAACCCGAAGGTGCGTGCGTCATGAGCGATTCTTTAGAAACTGCGGCTGCCACCGCCCCGGTACCGGCCGCCTCGCCAGGTCAGACAGGCGCAGGTCAGACAGGCGCAGGTCAGACCGGCACAGGCCAGAGCGGCACAGGCCAGAGCGGCGCAGGCCAGAGCGGCACAGTCGTCCGCTCCACCGTCATTCGCCGCCTGTCGAGGAACCCGCTCGGGATCGCTGCCATCGCGATCCTGACGGCGATCGCGCTACTGGCCATCCTGGCGCCGGTCCTGGCGCCCTTTGACCAGAACTACGCCAATATTGCCAAGACCCTCGCGGCTCCGGACTCCGTGAACATCMTCGGAACGGACAGCGCCGGGCGCGATGTCTGGAGCCGGCTTCTGTTTGGCGCGCAGCTGACGCTGCTTTCCGCCCTGCTCTGCGCGGGCGTGGCCATTGCAATCGGGCTGCCGGCCGGCCTGATCGCCGGCTACTACGCCGGGAAGTTCGAGGCAGCCTCCAACTGGGTGGTCGGCATCCTCATGAGCCTTCCCGGCCTCATCGTCCTACTGACCATCCGTGCTGCCTTCGGCCCCTCGGTGTGGATGTCCATGATTGCCTTCGGCGTCCTGATCAGCCCGTCCTATTTCCGGCTGACCCGCACAGCCGTCCAGTCGGTGCGCAACGAGCTCTATGTTGACGCCGCACGGGTCTCCGGGCTGTCCGACCTCAGCATCATCGCCCGCCACATCTTCTCCGTGGTCCGGGCCCCCATCATCATCCAGACCGCGGCGATCGCCGGCGTGGCCATCGCCATCCAGTCCGGCCTGGAGTTCCTGGGCCTGGGCGACCCCACCAGGGCGACCTGGGGCGTCATGCTCTCCGAAGGCTTCAAGAACGTCTACCTGAACCCGACCCTGCTCTTCTGGCCGGCACTGGCCATGGCGCTGACCATCGGCGGCCTGGTCCTGCTCGGCAACGCCCTCCGCGATGCCCTGGAAGACGGCGAGAAGATCAAGCACCGCAAGAAGAAGGTCGCGCTGGAAGGCACGACGGCGGCACCCTCCGKCGCGCGGCCGTCCCGGAAGCCGGTGGCCGCCGTCGTCGCCGGAACCGAGCACCACCTGGTCAAGGTGACCAATCTCGGCGTCGGGTATCCCCAGGCAGACGGTTCCATCAAGAAAGTCGTTGACGACGTCTCCTTCCACGTGGACCGCGGCGAGATCCTGGGCATTGTGGGCGAATCGGGCTCGGGCAAGTCCCAGACCGCCTTCTCCATCCTGGGGCTGCTGCCGGACAACGCCCGCATTGTGGGCGGCTCCATCCAGTTCGACGGCAACTACACCGTTGCCCCGGGCGAGGAACGGGTCAGCCAGGAGCGGCTGTCCAAGCTGCGCGGCAAACGGGTTTCCTACATTCCGCAGGAGCCCATGAGCAACCTGGACCCTGCCTTCACCATCGGCTACCAGCTGGTGACGCCCATGGTGCGCGTCCTCGGGATCTCCAAGGCCGAGGCCAGGAAACGGGCCCTGAAACTGCTCACGGACGTCGGCATCGCCAACCCGGACCGGACCTTCAACGCCTACCCGCACGAAGTCTCGGGCGGCATGGCCCAGCGCGTGCTGATCGCCGGAGCCATCAGCTGCGAACCGGACCTCGTGATCGCCGATGAGCCCACCACGGCCCTGGATGTCACGGTGCAGGCGGACGTCCTGGACCTGCTGCGCGAACTCCAGCAGCGCCTGAACATCGGCGTCATCCTGGTGACCCACAACTTCGGTGTGGTGGCGGACCTCTGCGACCGCGTGGCCGTCATGCAGAACGGCCGGCTCGTGGAGGAAGGATCCGTCCGCGACATCCTCCGCAATCMGCAGGAACCCTATACACAAACGCTTTTGGCGTCGATGCTCGAAGGCAAGGAACCCATGTCCACGCTCGTTTCCACCCTGCAGAAGGAGCCCGTCGCATGAGCACCGTGGAGAGCGCGCCGCTGCTCACCGTAAAGCAGCTCGTGGTGGAGTACCCCAGCAAGAAGTTCCGGGCCAAGCCCTTCCGGGCCCTGACGGACATCAACATTTCCATCGGCCGGGGCGAAACCCTGGGACTGGTGGGGGAGTCCGGGTCCGGCAAGACCACCCTGGGCCGCGCCATCCTTGGGCTGGCCCCGGTGACCGCCGGGAAGATCAGCTTCGAAGGCAAGGACATCAGCCRTGCCACCCGCAAGGACCGGCGGGTCCTGAGCCGGGAGCTACAGGTKGTCTTCCAGGATCCGTACACCTCGCTGAACCCCGCACTGGATATCGGCGACATCCTCGCCGAACCACTKGGCGTGCAGGGCATGGAAGCCGCGCCGGCCAAGAAGCGCGTGAAGGAACTCCTGKACCAGGTGGGCCTGCCGTCCGATGCCATCAACCGGCTGCCGCGCGAATTCAGCGGCGGGCAGCGCCAGCGCGTCGCGATCGCCCGGGCCCTGGCACTCTCGCCKAAGCTCATTGTCTGCGACGAACCCGTCAGCGCGCTGGACCTCTCCACGCAGGCCCGGGTGCTGGACCTGTTCCTGCAGATCCAGAAGGACACCGGCGTGTCCTACCTCTTCGTCTCGCACGACCTCGACGTCGTCCGGCACATCAGTCACCGCGTCGCCGTGATGTACCGCGGCGAGATCGTCGAACAAGGCCCGGCCGACGTCGTCACCACCGACCCCGACCACCCCTACACCCAGCGGCTGCTGCTCGCGTCCCCGGTCCCGGACCCGGACCGCCAGGAACAGCGCCGCGCGGACCGGTACCGCCTGCTCGAAACGCAGCGGATGCAGCACGAACAAGCGGGCGTCCCCGCCTGAAGGGCCGCTTCAGGCAAAGACCACGGCAAACGGACACAACAGCAAACGAACACAACGGCCGGATTCTCCTCGAGGATCCGGCAGGCAATGGAGGAACAGGCGTGACAACAACAGCCAGAATTGGCGTGCAGGCGATGATGCTGAAGGACAGCTTTGCCGAACTCGGGGCGTTCGAGACGCTCCGGAAGGTCAACGCAATCGGCTACAACGCCGTCGAGGTCTCCCAGATCCCCATGACGCCGGAGAACGTGGCGGAACTGGACCGCGCGCAGACCGAGCTCGGCATGGACGTGGCCGCCCTCTCGGTGGCCATGGAAACCCCCAAGGGCATGCCCGCCGATTCCCTGAAGGACCACTTCGACAAGATTGTCGAGGACGCGCAGCGTCTTGACGCCAAGCTCCTGCGGATCGGCATGCTGCCGTTCCCGGCCATGAAGTCGATCGGCGCCGTGGTGGACTTCGCCAGGCAGGCCAACGAGTACGCCGAGCGACTGGCCGGGCACGGGATCGGCCTGTATTACCACAACCACCACATCGAGTTCGCGAAGTTTGACGGCACCTACATGCTGGACATCATCGCCGCCAACTCACMGGCCATGGGCTTGGAAATCGATGTCCACTGGGTCCAGCGCGGCGGCCTGGACCCGGTCCGCACCTTGGAAAAGTACGCCGGCCGCACGGCCATGGTGCACTTGAAGGATTACAGGATCGGCCAGCTGCCCGAGCGTGCCTTCGGCTTCCTGGAAACCGGGGACTTCAAGGGCTTCATGGCCGATTTCAAGGACGTGGTCCAGTTCKCCGAAGTGGGCGAGGGCAACCTGGACTTCCCCGCGATCATCCCGGCCGCGCAGGCCGCCGGCGCCCGTTACCTGCTCGTGGAGCAGGACGAACTGTACGGCCGCACCGTGTGGGACGCGCTCCAGACCTCCTACGACAACCTCGTGGCCATGGGCCACTCGAACCTTTTCTAGATTAGGGAGAACCCCCACATGGGTAAGAAAGTACGCCTCGGCATCATCGGCCTGGGCCAGCAGGGTGGCATGTACGCKAAGTTCATCGCGGACGGACTGGTCCCGAACATGGTGGTMGGCGMCATCTGCGACATTGATCCGGCGAAGAAGGAACTTGCTGCGGCGACACACCCGGACGTTCCGTTCTACGAGGACTACCTCGCCATGCTGGACAGCGGTGACGTCGACGCCGMCGTCACGTGCGTGCCGCACTTCCTGCACCCGGAGATGGGCATCGAGACGCTCAGGCGCGGCATTCATGCCCTCGTGGAGAAGCCCGCCGGCGTCTACACCAAGCAGGTCAAGGCGCTCAACGAGTTTGCCGCCGGCAAGCCGGAACTGTCCTTCGCGATCATGTTCAACCAGCGCAACAACCCGCTGTACCAGAAGCTCAAGGAAATCGTCGACAACGGCGAAATCGGCGCGATCCGCCGAACCAACTGGATCATCACGAACTGGTGGCGGCCGCAGGGCTACTACAACTCAAGCGAATGGCGGGCAACCTGGGGCGGCGAAGGCGGCGGCGTGCTGGTCAACCAGGCGCCGCACCAGTTGGATCTGTGGCAGTGGATCTGTGGCGTGCCGAAGTCTGTCTACTCCAAGGTTGCCTACGGCTTCCGCCGTGACATCGCCGTCGAGGACGAAGTGACCGCAGTGGTGGACTACGGCAACGGCGCCACCGGCGTCTTCGTCACGGCAACACACGACCTCGTGGGCACCGACCGCTTCGAAATCCTGGGAGACCAGGGCAAGATCGTGGTCGAAAACTCGAAAACGGCCACCGTGACCCGCCTGCACAAGCCGGAGCGCGAACTCAGTGACGGCATGGACATGGATGACGTCCGGAAGCTCTTCATGGGGGAGCTCAACCCTGGGGCGTACTACAGCACCGAGGTCATCGAGTTTGAGTCCGTCTGGGGCGCCCAGCACGCGGGTGTCCTGGAAAACTTCGCCGCCAACATCCTGGACGGCACCCCGCTGCTGGCGCCGGGGTCGGACGGCATCAAGGGTGTCCGGCTGGCGAACGCCATCCACCTCTCCAGCTGGACGGGCCGCGAAGTGGGCCTGGACTTCGACGAGGACGAGTTCCTCACCGAGCTCAACAAGCGGATCGCCGGGGAGGGGAAGTTCTCCGAGCGCGTCTAGTGCACCCAGCCCAACTGACTCGCAGCAGGGGCCGTTCTGCGGGCTCAAAACGGCCCCTGCTGCGAGCTGCTTGGGCCCGGTTTCATCGGTAGGATGGGGCGGTGACTGAACCCGCGAAGCCCGACGTTGCCGCAACACCAGCACCGGTCAAGAAGCATGCCCGCGACGGGAAATCCAGCGCCACCATCTACGACATCGCCAGGGTCGCCGGGGTCAACCCGTCCACGGTGTCGCGGGCCCTCAGCAAGCCGGGGCGAGTCAGCGCCAAGACGCAGAAACTCATCGAGGACGCCGCGGCCGAGCTCGACTACCACGTGAACCCCTTCGCGCGTGCCCTGCCCACGGGGCGGACCAGCACGTTCGGCCTGATCGTCGCCGACATCACGAACCCCACGTTCTTCGACATCATCCGCGGCGCCGGGGCCACTGCCACTGCCMGCGACTACACCCTGGTCCTCGCGGATTCGGCCGAGTCCGCCGCCACCGAACTGACCACCGCCCGGCGGATGATGCCCACCGTGGACGGGCTCATCCTCGCCAGCCCGCGGATGGACGACGACGACATCCGCGCGCTCGCCCGCGACAAGCCCGTGGTGGTGATCAACCKCGAGGTCGACGGCGTGCCGTGCGTCGTCCCGGACGTCAATAAGGGGATCAGCGAGGCCGTCCGCAGCCTGGCCGCGAACGGGCACAAGAAAGTTGCCTATGTGGCCGGGCCGTCCCAGTCCTGGATGTCCGCGCGGCGCTGGGACGGAGTCCGTTCCGCCTGTGAATGGTCCCGGCTGGAAGCCGTGCGGCTCGAATCCAGCAAGCCAACGGTCGACGGCGGCCGGCAGTCCGCGCGCGAGGTCCTGGCCAGCGGTGCGACGGCGGTGCTGACGTACAACGACCTCCTGGCCATCGGCCTKATGCAGGAACTCCAAGCCGCCGGCCTCATGGTCCCGGACCAGATCAGCATCGTGGGCTTTGACGATATCTTCGGGGCGGATTTCACCACCCCGCCCCTGACCACCGTGCGGTCCCCGCTGGGCGAATGCGGGTCCGGCGCGGCAACGATCCTCCTGGACCACCTCGCCGGCACCGGCGGGGAAACCCCGGAGACACTGCGGGTGGAAACCGAGCTCGTGCTGCGCGGCTCCAGCGGCAGGCTGATCGCGGCCAAGTAGGCGCCGACGCCTCGCAATCCGCTGCCCTTTCTGCATTCCGCTGCACTCTGGGACATCCGCGGCACGGGATCCCGGTGGCGGATGTCCCGTGCCGGCGCGAAAATCCCTCCAGGGCGCGGAAAACGCCCCATGCAATTGTTTGGCAATTTTTGGCAACCGGTTGACAAGCGCCAAGTGCGGGACGACCATTGAGCTATGTCACAGTCGATTTCTGCCCACCCAGACCGGCTCCTGCCCGCGGATCCCGGAACGCGAAGCATCGCCCGCGATCTCCTGGGCCGGGTCCAGGACCTTCCGATCATCTCCCCGCACGGACACGTCGATGCCGCCGTGCTCGAGCAGAACACACCCTTCCCCGATCCGGCGGCGTTGCTGGTCAGCCCGGACCACTACGTCACCCGCCTGATCCACGCCAGCGGCGTGCCGCTCGAACAGCTGCGCGCGCAGGCCGGCGCCCAGGCAGACCCGTCCGCGGCGGCGCCGGAATCGCGCGCCGTGTGGCGTGCGTTCTGCGAGGCCTGGCCGCTCTTCGAGGGCACCGCCTCGGGCTACTGGCTCCGCGATCAGTTCCACAGCGTTTTTGGCCTGGACCGCGAGATCAGCGCCGCCACCGCCGATGCCTCCTACGACGCCATCTCCGCCCGGCTCCAGGAAGCAGATTTCCGCCCCCGCCAGCTGTTCAAGGACTTCAACATCGAGGTCCTGGCCACTACGGATGATCCCCTGGATKACCTAGCGGCCCACAAGGCCCTGGCCGGGGATGCCACCTTCCACGGCCGCGTGCTCCCGACCTTCCGGCCCGACGCCTACCTGAACCCGGCCAACCCCGCCTGGGGCGGCAACGTTGAACGCCTCATCGGGGCAGCGGGCGACGGCGGCAGCGGCTTTGCCGGCTACCTCACCGCCCTCGAGAACCGGCGTCGTTACTTTGTGGAGCACGGCGCTGTGTCGGCCGACCACGGCGTGCGCACCCCGCGCACTCTCAAGCTGGACGCCGCAGACGCGGAACGGCTCTTCGAGCGGGCCCGCTCCGGCGAAGCCACCCCCGCCGAGCGCGAAGATTTCGAAGCCCACATGATGTACCAGATGGCTCGGATGTCCGTGGAGGACGGCCTGGTCATGACCATCCACCCGGGGTCCTTCCGCAACCACCACACGGAGACCTTCAACAAGTACGGCGCGGACACCGGGCACGACATCCCCTTCGCGATCGACTACACCGAGTCCATCCGGCCCGTGCTGCAGGACTTCGGCAAYAACAAGGACTTCCACCTGGTGCTCTTCACCATGGACGAGACGGTCTACTCGCGCGAACTAGCCCCCCTGGCCGGGTTCTACCCCTCGGTGTACCTCGGTGCGCCCTGGTGGTTCCTGGACGCACCGGACGCCATGCTGCGGTTCCGGTCCGCCGTGACCGAAACGGCGGGATTCTCCCGGTCCTCGGGGTTCATCGACGACACCCGCGCCTTCTGCTCCATCCCCGCCCGGCACAATGCTTCCCGCCGGATCGAGGCCTCCTTCCTGGCCCGCCTCGTGGCGGAACACCGGATCAGCGAGGACCGCGCCCACGACATCATCGTCGACCTCGTCGACGGCTCCCCGCGAAGGGTTTTCAAGCTATGACCATGACAGAAAATGCCGGCKCCGCTGGCCCCGCCGGATTGGCAGATTCGGCGGCCACGGCGGTTACCGGGGAAGCAGCGGCGGACCTGCCGCGGCTGAACCGCAGCCTTCGTCCCTTGGCCAAGGCCCCGGTGCGGATCGTGCACCTGGGCCTCGGCGCCTTCCACCGCTCACACCAGGCGTGGTACACACACCGGGCCGGCGACGCCGCGGAATGGGGGATCGCCTCCTTCACCGGCCGACGCCCGGACGCGGCCCTGGCGCTGGCGGAGCAGGACGGCCTGTTCACGCTCGTGGAACGCGGCGACGCGGCGGATTCCTTCGAAGTGATCGGCAGCATCGTTGCCGCCGTGGACGGGGCCGACGTCGGCCGGCTCGCCKAACTCGTGTCCGCACCCGCCACCGCCATCATCACCCTGACCATCACCGAGGCCGCCTACCGGCTTGGCCCCGACGGCCGGCTGGACCTCCGGGCCCCCGACGTCGAGGCGGACCTGGCTGTGCTCGCGCGGGGGACCGGCAGCCCCGCGACGCCGCTGGGCCGGCTGGTCTTCGCCCTCGCCGGCCGCCGGGCCGCCGGGGCCGGACCCCTTGCCGTGGTCTGCTGCGACAACCTCGCCAGCAACGGCACCGTCGCCCGCCGGGCCGTCACCGGCCTGGCTGCCGCCTGGGACGCCGGGCTCGCCGCCTGGATCGAGGCCAACGTTAGCTTTGTCAGCACCTCGGTGGACCGGATCACGCCGCGGACCACGGAGGCCGACATCGCCGCCGTCGAGACCGCCTGCGGCTACCGGGACACCTCGCCCGTGGTGGCMGAGCCGTTCCGCAACTGGGTCCTCAGCGGCGACTTCCCCGCCGGGCGCMCGCGCTGGCAGGACGCCGGCGCCGTGTTCGTGGACGACATCGAGCCGTACGAAAACCGCAAGCTCTGGCTCCTCAACGGCGCGCACTCGCTACTGGCCTACGCCGGGCAGCTGCGCGGCCACGCCACCGTGGCCGAGGCCCTGCAGGACGAGCTCTKCCGGCAGGCCGTGGAACGGTTCTGGGACGAGGCCGAAGCCAACCTGCACGGCCCCGACCTGCAGATTCCCGCGTACCGCGCCGCGTTGCTGGAGCGCTTCGGCAACGGCCGGATTGCTCACCACCTGGCCCAGATCGCGATGGACGGAAGCACCAAGCTGCGCATGCGCGCGGTTCCCGTACTGCTGGCCGAGCGTGCCCGGGGCCGTTCCGGCGCGGCGGCTGCCCGCATKATCGCCGCCTGGATGGATTTCAGCGCCTCGGCGGCCCGGTTCCAGGACCCGCTCGCGGCGGAGATGGTCGCGGCCAGCGCGCTAGGCGGCGCGGAGAGCACCCGTGCCCTGCTCGCGCTGCTGTCCCCGGAGCTCGTGGACACTGTGGCACCCGCCGGCGGTCCCGTTGCCGAGCTCGTCGAGAATCTCCGGGGAACCTTTTCCGGGCCGGCTGTCCCGGAGTAAAGGAGACCTTGTCCAGGCACTGCTGCCCGGACGCCGGCCCTTGCCGGTTCCMGGGCAGTGCTGTGCCGGACGGGGCGGATCGGGTCTAGTAGAAATTTATGGCAACCGCTTGCCAAAAGATTGCCAAGTGACTAGGATTACATCCAGACGAAGAGGCCACCGGGTGGCAACCGGCATCGCCGGCCGTACCGGAAGGCCCGCCCCGCAACGACGCGTAAGGATTCCCCACGATGCTCAAGCCCCAGGCCAGTGAAACCCGCGAGATCGTCAATCTCGACGGCCTGTACCGCTTCAAGGTGGACTTTGACCGCTCCGGCCACCGGGACGAATGGTTCCAGGCGCCGCTGGACTCGGACCTGGAAATGGGCGTCCCGGCCAGCTACAACGACGTCTTCCCGGACAAAGCCATCAGGGACCACGTCGGCTACGTCTGGTACCAGCGGGACGTGCGCGTGCCGCGCGGCTGGGCCGGGGAGCGCATCCACGTCCGCCTCKACTCCGCAACCCACGAGGGCATGGTGTGGGTCGATGACACCCTGGTGGCCCAGCACACCGGCGGCTACATGCCGTTCAGCGCGGACATCACCGAGCACGTGACACCCGGGCAGGTCTTCCGCCTCACCATCTCAGTCAACAACGAGCTCACCCAGGCCACGATCCCGCCGGGCACCATCACCGTCACCGAGGACGGCCGCCGCCAGCAGAGCTACCTCCACGACTTCTACAACTACGCCGGACTGCACCGCAGCGTCTGGCTGTTCAGCACCCCCGCGGTGACGGTCGATGACATCACCGTGGTCACCGGCTTCGAGGGATCGGCCGGCAGCGTCGACTACACCATCGCCACCGCCGGCGGAACCGGCAGTGAAACGGTCACCGTTTCCCTCCGGGACGCCGACGGCGCGGAGGTTGCCCGCGCCGACGGCCCCCGCGGCACCCTGACGATCGCCGACGTCGTGCTCTGGAAGCCCGGCGCCGCCTACCTCTACAGCCTCACCGCCGAGATCCGCGACGGCGGCCGGCTGCTGGACAGCTACACCCTGCCCGTCGGGGTCCGCACCGTGGAAGTCCGCGGCAAGGAATTCCTCATCAACGGCGAGCCCTTCTACTTCACCGGCTTCGGTATGCACGAGGACCACGTGGCCATCGGCAAGGGCCACAGCAACGCCCAGATGGTCAACGACTTCCAGCTCCTGGACTGGGTGGGCGCCAACTCCTTCCGGACCTCGCACTACCCCTACGCCGAGGAAGTCATGGAGTTCGCGGACCGGCACGGGATCGTGGTGATCGACGAAACCGCCGCCGTCGGGCTGMATCTGGGCTTCGGCGCCGTCTTCGGCGGTATTGCGAAGAAGACCTACGTCGAGGGCGGTGTGGACGCCAACACCGCCGCCAACCACCGGCAGGCGATTTCCGAGCTCGTCGCCCGCGACAAGAACCACCCGTCCRTGGTCATCTGGTCGATCGCCAACGAACCCAACGGMTCGGAAGAGGGCGCCCGCGAATACTTCGCGCCCCTCGCGGAACTGACCCGCCAGCTGGACCCCACCCGCCCGGTCGGCTACGTCAACGTCATGTTCGACACCCCGGACAAGGAACTGCTCGGKGACCTGTTCGACGTCATCCTGCTCAACCGCTACTACGGCTGGTACCTCAACAACGGCGACCTCGAAACTGCCGAGCAGTCTCTCGAGAAGGAACTGCGCGCGTGGGACGCCAAGTACGGCAAGCCCATGATCATGACCGAGTACGGACCGGACACCATGCCCGGTTTCCACTCGATCTATGAGCAGCCCTGGAGCGAGGAATACCAGGCCGCGTTCCTGGCCATGTACCACCGGGTCTTCGACCGCGTGGACGCCATGGTGGGCGAGCAGGTCTGGAACTTCGCGGACTTCCAGACCTCCAATGGCATCATGCGCGTGGACGGCAACAAGAAGGGCGTCTTCACCCGGGACAGGCGGCCCAAGCCCGCCGCCTATGCCCTGCGCCAGCGGTGGACGGCACTGGCCGGCACCAAGAACACCACTTTCGAGGCCTAGGCCTTACCGCACATTTTTTCGCCGGACCCCAGGTCCGGCAACGGGTAAAGGAGCCCATTCATGAAAAAGCTGAGCAAGCTCAGCATCGTCKGCTATGGCGCCGGCGATGCTGCCAACAACCTCGCATTCACCACCGCCACGATGTTCCTCCTCGTGTACTACACGGACGTCGCAGGGATTTCGGCCGCGGCGGCCGGTACCCTGCTGCTGGTAGTGCGGATCTTCGACGCCTTTGCCGACGTCTTCGCCGGCCGCGTGGTGGACCGGACCTACAGCAAGCGGTTCGGCAAGTTCCGCCCGTTCATCATGTTCGGCTCCATCCCGCTGCTGCTGCTGAGTGTGGCGACCTTCTCCATCCCCGCGCTCGGCGAATCCGGCACTCTGCTCTACGCCTACGTCACCTACGCGGCCCTGGGCCTGGCCTACAGCCTGGTCAACATTCCCTACGGTTCGCTGGCCGGCGCCATGACCCAGGACCCCACGGAGCGCGCCAAGCTGGGCTCGGCCCGGATGATCGGCGGGATGCTGGTCGGCTCCGCCCTGGGCATCTTCGTGGCCCCTTTGATCAAGCCGGGCGCCAACCTGCAGGCAACGTTCACCACCATCACCCTTGTCTTCGTCGTCATCGGTGCCGCCCTGTACTTATTTACCGTCCTGACCACGAAGGAGCGCGTCCACCGCGCCGTCCCCAACGTCACGTTCAAACAGAGCATGGAAACGCTCAAGGGCAACCGGCCGCTGCTGATGCTGTGCCTGAGCTCCTTCTTCTTCCTGACCGGCTACCTGGCCCTCACCTCGGTCCAGCTCTACTACCTCCGTGATGTCCTGGGCCGGCTGGACCTGTACCCCGCGCTCTCCATCATCCAACTCGTCCTCACCTTCGTGCTGGCCGGGTTCATGCCCAAGCTGGTMCGGAACCTCGGCAAGAAGCGCGTCTACATCTTCTCGTCGCTGGTCACGGTCATTGGGGGCGCCATCGTCTTCTTCACCCCGGCAAGCCAGGTGTGGATCGGTTTCAGTGGCCTGGTCATCAGCCTCGTGGGCGTCCTCGCGGTCAACATCGTGGTGTGGGCCCTCGAAGCCGACACCGTCGAATACGGCGAATGGAAGACCGGCGTCCGGACTGAGGGCATCACCTACGCCCTGTTCTCCTTCACCCGCAAGACCGGCCAGGCCGTCGGGGGAGCGCTCGCGGCCTATGCTCTGGCCCTGGGCGGCTACAAATCCGGCGCCGTCCAGACCCCCGACGCCGTCTTCGGCATCCAGCTGGCCGCCGGCGCACTGCCTGCCATCATGACCATCCTGGCCGTGCTCGTGATGGCCAAGTACACGCTCACCGACACCATGCACGCCCGGATCCTCACCGAAATCCAGGCCCGCCGCACCGCCGGTGCCGGCAGCGCCGGCGGAATCGCCGTCGGAACCTCCCGGAACGACGCCGACGGCACAGTTTCCGCCGATGCCAGCACCGTTACCGCCGATGCCGCGCCGCTGGCACCCAGCAACTAAGCCACCCCACCACCCAGATAAGGACCTGTTGTGAAAATCATTGCCGCTGAAGTCTYCGTGACCAGCCCMTCCCGGAACTTCGTGACCTTGCGGATCACCACGGAGGACGGGGTGACCGGCATCGGCGACGCGACGCTCAACGGCCGCGAGCTTGCCGTGGCCGCGTACCTGAAGGAGCACGTCGCGCAGCTGCTGATCGGCAAGGACCCGCACCGGATCGAGGACACCTGGCAGTTCCTGTACCGGAGCTCCTACTGGCGCCGCGGGCCGGTCACCATGGCCGCGATCGCCGCCGTCGACATGGCCCTGTGGGACATCAAGGGCAAGCTGGCCGGGATGCCGGTCTACCAGCTGCTGGGCGGGKCGTCCCGGAACGGGCTGCGCGCCTACGGCCACGCCTCCGGCGCGGACATCCCCTCGCTCTTCGACTCGGTCCGGGAGCACCTGGAGCTCGGGTACAAGTCCATCCGGATCCAGACCGCGATCCCCGGGATCAAGGCTGTCTACGGGGTCGCCGCGCAGGCCCAGGCCTCGGGGGAGCGGTATGACTACGAGCCCGCCGGCCGCGGCGCGTTMCCGCAGGAGGAGGACTGGGACACCCGCGCCTACCTGCGCCACCTGCCGACCGTGTTCGAGGCCGTGCGCAACGAGTTCGGCCCGGAAATCCCGCTGCTGCACGACGGGCACCACCGGATGACCCCGATCCAGGCCGCCAAGCTCGGCAAGGCCCTGGAGCCCTATGACCTGTTCTGGCTCGAGGACTGCACCCCGGCCGAGAACCAGGAAGCGCTGCGCCTGGTCCGCCAGCACACCACCACCCCGCTGGCGATCGGGGAAATCTTCAACACCGTGTACGACTACCAGACCATCATCAAGGAACAGCTGATCGACTACGTGCGGGCCGCGTCCACGCACTTCGGCGGGATCTCGCCGCTGAAGAAGGTTATGGACTTCGCCGCGCAGTACCAGATCAAGTCCGGCTTCCACGGCCCCACCGACATCTCCCCGGTTGGGTTCGCCGCGCAGCTGCACGTCGGGCTGGCCATCCACAATTACGGCATCCAGGAATACATGCAGCACTCGGACAAGACCAACGAGGTCTTCGAGCAGTCCATGACGTTCGTGGACGGCTACCTGCACCCGGGCGACAAGCCCGGCATCGGCGTCGAATTCAACGAAGAGGCCGCCGCCGCGTTCCCGTACCAGCAGGCCTACCTGCCCTACAACCGTCTCGTCKACGGCACCGTTCATGACTGGTGATCGGGCCATGACTAGTGAGCTGAACCCCGCCGGTTCCGCCCCCCGCCACATTGTGGTGATGGGCGTGACCAGTTGCGGCAAGAGCACCATCGGTACCGCCATCGCTGACCGGCTTGGAGCCGAATTCCTCGACGGCGACTCGCTGCACCCGCAGTCCAACATCGACAAGATGGCCTCGGGCACCCCGCTGGACGACGCCGACCGGGCACCGTGGCTGGCCGAGGTCGGCAGGCGCTTCGCGGCGTCAGATTCCGGCTTGGTCATCGCGTGCAGCGCGCTCAAACGCGCCTACCGCGACATCATCCGCCACGGCGACTCCTCCGTGGTGTTCGTGCACCTGCACGGAACCCGGGAACTGCTCGGCAGCCGCATGGCCGCACGCCCGGGCCACTTCATGCCGCTCTCATTGCTGGACTCCCAACTGGAAACCCTCGAAGAACTCCAACCCGACGAAGCGAGTGTAGTAGTGGACATCGCCCTGCCAGTGCAGCAGATCGTTGACAAAGCTGTAGCGGGCCTTGGCGGCCGGCAGGTCGATGCCACCCGGTTCCTTGTGGACCTGAAGGCTGCTCCGTTCAACCTCGACGCCGCCGCCGTCGCGTGGGTGGACTCGACCATCGGCTCGATGTCGCTCGAGGAAAAGATCGGGCAGCTGTTCATCAACCACAACAACGACTACTCCCCGGAATACCTCGACGGTGTCCTGGAGCAGTATCACGTGGGCGGCATGCGCTACCGGCCCGGTCCCGCCGCCGCCGTGCAGGAACACATCCGCTACGCGCAGTCCAAGACCCGCATCCCGCTGCTGGTGGCCTCCAACCCGGAAATGGGGGGAGCMGGAAGCTGCGACGACGGAACGTTCGTGTCGACGCACCTGCAGGCCGGCTCACATCCGGACAAGGGCATCGCCCGGCAAATGGGCCAGGTAGCCGGCGTCGAAACAGCGGCGCTGGGCTGCAACTGGGCCTTCGCGCCGATCGTGGACATCCACTACAACTGGCGCAACACCGTCATCTCCACCCGCGCCTTCGGCAACACCCCGGAGATCGTGGTGGAACGGGCCAAGGAATACTTCGACGGCATCAGCGAATCGCCCACTGCGTGCGCCATGAAGCACTTCCCGGGTGATGGTCTGGACGAACGGGACCAGCACGTGGTCACGTCCTACAACACCTTCGGCTACGAGGAGTGGAACCGTACCTACGGGCACGTGTACCGGGAGATGATCGGACACGGGGTGCAGTCGATCATGGTCGGCCACATCGGTGCGCCGGACTTGTCACGGCATTTCCACCCCGGGCTGGCGGCGGAGGACATCCTGCCCGCGACCCTGGCGCCGGAGCTCCTGCAGGACCTTCTCCGCGGCGAGCTCGGCTTCAACGGGCTCGTCCTCACCGACGCGTCCCAGATGATCGGCCTCACCCAGGCCATGAAGCGCAGCGAGCTCGTCCCTGCCACCATTGCCGCCGGGTGCGACATGTTCCTGTTCTTCCGGAACCCGGCCGAGGACTTCGGGTACATGCTCGAAGGGTACAAGTCCGGGGTCATCACGGAAGCGCGGCTGCAGGACGCCCTGCGCCGGATTCTGGGACTGAAGGCCTCGCTCGGCCTGCACAAGGCCGCGCGGGAAACCCTCGTCCCGCCGGTCGAAGCGCTGCAGCTGATTGGGAGTGCGGCCCACCGGGCGATTGCCGCGGAGATCGCCGACAAAACCGTGACCCTGGTCAAGGACACGGCCGGCAACCTGCCCATCACGCCCCGGACGCACAAACGCATCCGCCTCTACGGCATTTCGGGCGGCGCGGACTTCACCCGTGCCGACCCGCTGGTCTACCTGGACGTGGTCCGCGACKAGCTCGAAAAAGCCGGCTTTGAAGTCCATGTCTTCAAGACGGCCGAGCAGCGCCAGATTGCCGGCKAGACCGGGGTGAACTTCATGTCCGTCATCTCCGAGGAAGCCACGGGGGATTATGCGCAGAAGTACGACGCCGCGTTCGTGTTCGCCAACGTGAAAGGCTTCGCCCAGGAGGCGGCCATCCGGATCAAGTGGTCAACGCCCATGGCGGCCGAGATCCCCTGGTACGCCACCGAGGTCCCCACGGTGTTCGTCTCGCTCAGTCAGCCCAACCACCTCATTGACGTGCCGATGGTGAAGACGGCCATCCACGCCCACGCGGGCACGCAGGAGGCCATCMGGGCTGCCATCGAGAAAATCCAGGGCAAATCGGAGTTCCAGGGCACGTTCAACGAGAACGTCTTCTGCGACTCCTTCGACACCCGCCTCTGAGCCCTTTTGCCTAGGATTCTAGAGGATTTAGAGCAGGCTCCCTGCCGACTGAATGGCACCAGTCCGCAGGGAGCCCGTAATATCCCGTTCGCCTACGTGCCCTAGGCGTCGTAGCTGGCCGAGTGCTCCTGCGCATCGTTGCGGGCTGCCGCGAGTTCTCTCCGGTAGTCCGCAACGGTCAGGACGCCGTTGACATCCAACACACTCTGGATCCGCTCGATAAGCGCCGGCATTTCGTAGTGCTCAACGACCCGATCGTGTCGGTCATCCAAATGTGTGAGTTTCTCAGCCACGTTCCCCCCAAAGAATGCTGCTCCGCACTCCATGTGCGGTGCCGTGAGTCTACACGCAATATTTCCGCAGTTTTCCCGCACCCATGACACCCCCACGCCGCCGTGGAGGAGCGCGTGGGCACCACACCGGCGGCGCCATGAGCGATGCTGTCATCATCACCCTGATTACGACCCTGGGCACTGTACTCACGGCTGTCCTCCCCCGAACACTTCCTGGAGCCGGAATAGGCCCCGGCCGCCCTCGCGGGTAAAGAAAAGCCCCGGACCCATGACAGGCGCCGGGGCAGTTCCTACGCGCGGAGGCTGTCTATCGGCCCGTTAGTCGTCGCAGTTCTGCAAGACCCAGTGCTGAGCCCGCCAGATGACGTTGTAGAGGTTGTACGGCGCGACATCAAACGTGTCCCACTTCTGGCCAACGCGGGCGGTCCAGTCGGGAATTTCGCCGCAGCAGACGCGGTGTCCGAAAACATAGAACAGGGCAATAGGCAAAGCGCGCTTCATCATGGAATGCCTTCTATTGTCGCCGGCCCCCGAATGGGGCTAGCGTCGCCACGCGCTCATAGCGTCATCGCGGACACTTCCGCCAGGGTGGCTGCGATTTCACGTTGTTGACCCGCCTCTGAGCCCTCCTGCCGGGCCGCCGCTGCGGTTTCGGACCGGCGCTACGTGGATCCCCGTAGCGCCGGTCTGAAGCCGTAGCGCACACCAAAAACCGACGCGAAAACCACTCCCGCGGCGCCCTTCGCAGGCGTAGCGTGGGGGCCATGGAGAAGACCGGATGCGCGGTGGTGGGCGGCGGACCTGCGGGGATGATGCTGGGCCTGCTCCTGGCCCGGGCCGGGGTGCGGGTCACGGTGTTGGAGAAGCATGCGGACTTCCTGCGGGATTTCCGCGGCGACACGGTGCACCCCTCCACCATCCGGCTGATTGACGAACTCGGCCTCGGCCAGGAATTCCGCCGGCTGCCGCAGAGCCGCCTGAAGAATGTCGCTTTTCCGGTCCCCGGCGGGCCGCCCGTGACCATGGGTGATTTTGATGCCCTGCCGCCGCCGTACAACTACATCGCCATGATGCCGCAATGGGATTTCCTGAATTTCCTCGGCGCCGCCGCGGCMGAGGAGCCGGGGTTCACCCTGCTGATGAGCCATACCGCCACCGGGCTGGTCCGCAACGGGGGGCGTGTCCGCGGAGTCCGCTTCCGGACCCCGGACGGCACTCCGGGCGAACTCCTGGCGGACCTGGTCGTCGCGACGGACGGCCGCCATTCCGTGCTGCGAACCGAGGCCGGCCTGGCGCCGAAGGAGTTTCCGGTGCCTTTCGACACCTGGTGGTTCCGGTTGCCCCGGAATCCTTCCGAAGCGGGCGAGGTGGCCGGGCTCGTGCCGGCGTTCGGACCCGGCGAGGCGCTGTTGGCCTTGTTCCGCGATGACTACTACCAAATGGGCTACCTCGCCGCGAAAGGCACCGACGMCCGGATCCGTGCCGAAGGCGTCGAGGGATTCCGACGCCGGGTCGCGGCGCTGCGCCCGGACCTCGCCGACCGCGTTGACGCCATCCGTTCCCTCGATGACCTCCACTGGCTGGACGTGCGCCTGAACCGGCTGCACCGGTGGTACATCAACGGCATGCTCTGCATCGGCGACGCCGCGCATGCCATGTCCCCGGCCGGCGGCGTCGGAATCAACCTCGCGATCCAGGACGCCGCGGCCGCCGCCGAGTCCCTTGCCCCCGCACTGCTCCGGGGCCATGTGACCACGGCAGACCTCAAGAAAGTCGAACGACGGCGCCGGTTGCCCACTGTCATTGTGCAGACCGCCCAGAGGGTGATGCAGCGGGCAATCTTCGGCCCGATCATGTCCGGGAAGCGGACAAAAGTTCCAGCCGCGGCGCTCTTCGTGGCCCGGCGCGTTCCGGCGGTCCGCACCATCATTCCCCGGTTTATTGCCTTTGGTCCGCGGCCCGAGCATGCCCCGGCCTTCGCCCGGCGCGCCGAACCACGACCGCAGCCGCAGCCCTAGCTGCGCTTGGCGGTCTGCTGCAACACTGGGCGCTTCACCGCCATCCCATACTGGCGCGCGGGACGCCGGCCGGGCGAGGAAATATGTGACTCACATGACGTAACTTTTGCGTGCCGTCMAGTCAGGGGCTACCGTGTGATCAGTATCACGACAAGTCATACATGCTTTTGATCTGCGGCGGGAGAGTCCTGCCGGTACGTTCAGCAGGCGCCGTAGGAGCAAATCCTCCCCAGGAATCTCTCAGGCCCACGTACCGCCGCGGCGAGGCAACTCTGGAAAGCAGTCCGGTCCCGGACTCACCGACGGTGCAAGCGGCACCCTGTAACAGCAGGGTCTGCGGAAACTCTCAGGTCCAATACAGAGCGGGGAGGAACCCGAATCATCGTGGCACCCAAAGTGCCACCTGAATTATGGAGTTCCTTCATGGCCATTCAGTCGTCCTCTCCCACCTTTCCAGATGGCCGGAAATTGCTGCGCATTGAGCAGCGCAATGCGGCCACACCGGTGGAGCGTAAGCCGGATTGGATC
>NZ_JBFTHK010000017.1:0-42974 GCF_056394205.1 Arthrobacter sp. 10T413_2
CCGCCGGAACATCATTACAGGTCGAGGACCCCAACCACCAGGTTGGGGTCCTCCCGCATTTAAACCGCACCCCCGGAAAGTGCTGCCCACACCTTCCCCCAGTACCGGGCACGCCCCCGCGATCGTCCCGCACCACCGACACACCCCCGGGGCGTGCGGCAGCGTCGGGCCGATCACTRCAGGACGTGAGCGAGCGTCAGACACAGGCCCGCAGGCTGCCCGGATACCAGCCTGGCGGTGCCATCATGCGTTGGGAAGTCCGGCAGCACGGACGGCGACGGACCGTGGTGAAAACGGCACTGATGGAGGGGCGTCCGCTCTCGGCGCAATTTGACCGCGATCGGCGTCGAATCCAGTGATTTTCCCCAAAAAACGCCGAAAACACGCGGAATTTGCCACCTMGGCGGCGCCAAGCTGGTAAGTTTTCGAACAGTGGTTTGTACGCATGCCGTGTGCAGGCTCCAGAAATCATGACCGTCCAGGAGGACATAAATGGCTAAGAACCGTAGTGAAGTTGTTGCAGAGGTAGCGGGCAAGGCCGGCACCAGCCAGGCAGCAGTCAACTCCGTGCTCGACGCACTGTTCGAGGTCTTCGAGACCTCTGTCGCCGCGGGCGAGAAGATCACMATCCCGGGCTGGCTCGCAGTCGAGCGTACCGACCGTGCAGCTCGCACCGGCCGCAACCCGCAGACCGGCGAGACCATCCAGATTGCCGCTGGCCACAGCGTCAAGCTKACCGCCGGCTCCAAGCTGAAGGCTGCAGTCGCCAAGAAGAAGTAGTCTTCTTCTCACGCTTGAAAGGAGCGGCAACCCTCGGGTTGCCGCTCCTTCTGCGTCCCAACCCGGTTCGCCAGATTTGCTTAGCCGATTCAGCCGTTCGAGGTCGGGGCCGATTCGCTGAGCCGGGCGGCGTAGCGGACAATGGAAGGGTGCCTTCCGCAGTAAATCCCACTCCCACAACCGCAGCGCCCGTCCCCGGGGACGCGCGCGGCCCCGGCCAAGGTCCCGACGGGATTTCCCGGCCGTGGCTGATTGCCGGCCTTGCCGCGCTGTTCGTGGGCCTGGCCGCGGCACTTATCTTCTCCGGAGCAGCAGCCGCACGCGAAGTCTCTGATCCCGGGGCGCTGGTGCGCTGGGGGCTGCCGGTKAGCAAAGCAATCCACAACGTCGCGGTGGCCACCGTGATCGGCGGGCTGATCTTCGCCGTCGGCATCCTCCCGCGGGACAGGACCGGCTCCCGGTCCAAGCAACGGGACGCCCCGGAGCATCCGGCCTTCACCCGGGCGCTGGGGGTGGCCGCCKCCGCAGGCGCCGTCTGGACGCTCTCCGCGATCGCCGTGCTGGTCCTGGGCTACGCCGACATTGCAGGGCAGGGTATTTCCGGGGATCCGGAATTCACGCGGTCCCTCGTGTACTTCATGACGGATATCGAAACGGGACGCGCCTGGCTGACCGTGGTGATCATCGCCGCCGTCGTTACTACCGTCCTGTTCKGGGTGCGCTCCCGCGGCGGGCTGGCACTCACGCTGATCCTGGCCCTGATCGGGCTGGTCCCGGCCGCCCTGATCGGACACTCGTCGAGCTCCAGCGACCATGAGGGCGCCATCAACTCGCTCGGCCTGCACCTGGTAGGCGTATCTGCCTGGGTTGGCGGCATCATCATGCTGGCGCTCCTCTCCGGCGTGCTGGGCGGCCCAGGTGCCGGCGGCCGCAACAAGGGCGCGTCCGCGGGGACCCCAGACATCACCGAGCCGACCCTCCGCCGGTTCTCCTCCCTCGCAGGCTTTGCTTTCGCCCTGGTCTTTGCCTCCGGCGTGATCAATGCCAGCATCCGCCTCACCACATGGAGCGACCTCTTCGGCTCGGCCTACGGGCAACTGATCCTCGCCAAGACGGCAGCGGTCCTGGTGCTGGGCGGCATTGGGCTCATGCACCGCCGCTGGGTCATCCCGCAGCTGGGCAACCGCGCCATGGGCCGGTCCGCCCGCCGGGTGCTGTGGCAACTCGTGATCGTGGAACTGATCATCATGGGGGCGACCTCTGGGATTGCCGTGGCGCTGGGGCGTTCTGCCCCGCCACAGCCCACCACCTTTGCCCCCGAGGCGTCGCCGGCCTTCCTTCTCTCCGGCTACGAACTACCGCCGGAGCTGACGCCGGAACGGTGGCTTACGGAGTGGCGGCCCGACTGGCTCTGGATCGCCGTCGTGGTCTTTGCCCTCGTCTCGTACTTCCTCGGTGTCCGGAAGATCCTGCAACGGGGCGACTCGTGGCCCTGGTTCCGGACGGTCAACTGGGCGATCGGACTCGTAGTCCTAACGTACGTGACCTCGGGGCCGCCCTCGGTTTACGGCCGCATACTCTTCTCCGCCCACATGGTGGACCACATGGCCCTGACCATGGTGGCCCCTATCTTCCTGGTTCTCGGCGCCCCCATGACGCTGGCGCTMCGGGCGCTGACGCCGCGTCGGGACAGCTCCCGCGGACCGCGTGAGTGGCTGCTGATCATCATTCACTCCAAGTTCTCGCAGCTGGTGACCCACCCGCTGTTCGCGGCAGCCAACTTCGCCGGCTCGATCGTGCTCTTCTATTATTCTGACGCGTTCGGTTACGCGATGCGGGACCACGTGGGCCACGAACTCATGAACCTGCACTTCGCCCTCACCGGCTACATCTTTGTGCTCACCATGATCGGCACCGACCCGCTGCCGCGCCGCGCCCCATACCCMATGCGGCTGCTGCTCCTGTTGGCCACCATGGGCTTCCACGCGTTCTTCGGAGTCGCCATCATGGGCGGTACCGGGCTGCTGGCCGCAGACTACTTCGGCAACCTCGGCCGGCCGTGGGGCCCCTCCGCGCTGCTGGACCAGCAAATGGGYGGTGCCGTGGCCTGGGGCATCGGCGAAGTACCGACGCTTCTGGTGGCGATCGGCGTCGCCATCATGTGGTCCCGCTCCGACGCCCGCGAGTCCAAACGCACCGACCGGGCGGCGGACAGGAATAACGACGCCGATCTCACCGCTTACAACGACATGTTTGCCAAGCTGGCAGAACGCGATGCCAGGCTCGCCGAACGCAATTCAAAGCTGGAAGGACGCTGATGACCGACACCGTACGCACCCACCTCCGAGTCCGGGCCTCCGAACTGGTGGGCCGTAACTGGCTCAACACAGGCGGCAAGTCCCTGGACCTCGAATCCCTGCGCGGCAAGATCGTCCTGCTGGACTTCTGGACGTTCTGCTGCATTAACTGCCTGCACGTCCTGGATGAACTCCGCCCGCTTGAGCAGCAGTACTCCGACGTCCTCGTGACCGTGGGCGTGCATTCGCCCAAGTTCGAGCACGAAGCGGACCCCGTGGCGCTGGCGGCCGCCGTCGAACGCTACGAGATCCGCCACCCGGTCCTTGACGACCCGGAGCTGGAGACCTGGAAGGCCTACACGGCCCGCGCCTGGCCGACCCTCGTGGTCATCGACCCCGAGGGTTACATCGTGGCGCACCTCTCCGGCGAGGGCCACGCCGACGGCCTTGCCGTGCTGATCCCCGAGCTGATCGCCGAGCACGAGGCCAAAGGCACGCTACACCGCGGCGACGGCCCCTACGTGGCGCCGGAGCCGACGTCGGGAACGCTTCGCTTCCCCGGCAAGGCTCTGTACCTCCCTGCCGGCCGCGGCGTCGGAAGCGCCACGGAAGCCGGCTCCTGGCTCGTCACCGACACCGGGCACCACCGCCTCGTGGAGCTCTCCACGGATTTCCAGACCGTCCTGGCAACCTACGGTTCCGGCGAAAAAGGCCACACCGACGGTACGGCCGCCCATGCCCGGTTCAATGAACCGCAGGGCCTCGTGCTGCTGCCCGCGGAGGTCGCCGCGGAGACCGGCTACGACGTCGTGATTGCCGATTCCGTGAACCACCGGCTGCGCGGACTCTCGCTGGCAGACGGAAGAGTCCGGACGCTTGCCGGCAACGGCGTGCAGCGGCTGCTGGAAACCGGGCCGGCCCGCGTCAACGAGGAAGGTGCCGCCTACGGTGCCCGGCTGGAGGCGGACCCGCTGGCGGTGTCCCTGAGCTCCCCGTGGGATGTGGTCTGGTCCGCCAAACTTCAAGCCGTGGCGGTGGCGATGGCCGGCGTGCACCAGATCTTCAGCTTCGAGCCGACGTCCGGCGCCGTCAAGATCATCGCCGGCAACGGCCTCGAGGGACTCCTCGACGGCCCGGCCGCCGAAGCCTGGTTCGCCCAGTCTTCCGGCCTCGCCGAGGACGCCGAAGGCAACATCTGGGTGGCCGACTCCGAGACTTCTGCCCTGCGCAAACTGGTGATTGACGACGCCGGCAGCATCACCGTCGAGTCCGCCGTCGGCAAGGGCCTGTTCGATTTCGGTTTCCGCGACGGCCCCGCCGCAGAGGCACGGCTGCAGCACCCCCTGGGCGTGACGGTGCTTCCTKACGGCTCGGTGGCAATCGCCGACACCTATAACGGCGCCGTCCGCCGCTTCGACCCCGCCACGGGGACGGTCTCCACGCTGKCACGCGGGCTGTCCGAGCCCTCGGACGTCATTGTGGACCACACCCKGGTGGCCGGAGCCGAGCCGTTGCTGGTGGTGGTCGAGGCCAATAAGCACCAGCTGGTCTACGTCCCCATCCCGAAGGAAGCGCAGCAGGTGGACGAGGGCGCGGCACAGACCCACCGGCCCAAGAGCCCCGTCGCGCCCGGGCCGCTTGAGCTGGCCGTCCGCTTCACCGCCCCCACCGGGCAAAAGCTGGATGACCGCTGGGGCGATCCCACCCAGCTGAAGATCTCGTCCACGCCGCCCGAACTGCTGGTCTCCGGCGGCGGGACCTCCGTGGGCCTGCAGCGCACCCTGGAACTGTCCTCTGACGTTCCCGAGGGCGTCCTGCACATCACTGCCCGCGCGGCGGCGTGCGATGGCCCCGAAGACGCCGACGGCGAGATCCCGGACCACGCGGCCTGCCACCTGTACCAGCAGGACTGGGGCATCCCTGTGCTCCTGCAGGCCGACGGCGACACCGAGCTGGTCCTGGACCTGCGCGGAATKGACTGAGCCGGCGAGTCTGAGCCGCAGCTGACAAAAGGCTGCTGTCCGTGACCTGTCGTCATGGACGGCAGCCTTTTGGCTTAGTCCCGGCCGGGCGGCCCCGGATTCCGGGAGTGCTGAATCCTGGACCGCGCAAGAACCTGCTTGGCGTGACACGAGACTATCCACATAGCGTTCCGTGCGGGTGTCGCGGCCCGCGTTCAGGCGGCAACGTAACCCTATGGACGTCGTGAAGGCCCTAACCATCTGCGGGGGAGCCGCCCGCCGGCCGGCCCTCGCCCGCTTGGGCGTCGACGACGCCGCTCTCCGCCGTGCCGTGCGTTCGGGAGCGGCCCGGCAGCCGTGCCGCGGACTTTACGCGCTTCCGACGGCGGTGCCCGACTACGTCGCGTTGTTGCGGCGCAGGCAGTTGCTCACGTGTGTGAGTGCCGCGCCGTTCTACGGGCTCTGGGCGTTGGAACCGACGGGTCCGCGGCATGTGTACCACCGGCGCGGGGAAACGGCAGACGGGGAATCGCGGCACGGTGGACTGCTGTTTGAGCCGCATCCGCACCGGCCGGTTGCAGCCCTGGGTGATGTCCTCATCCATGCGCTGCGCTGCCTGCCGTTCCGGGAGTCCCTGATCATGGTCGAGTGTGCCGTCGGGAGGGGCGACATGACGTTGGATTTCCTACGGCAGCGACTTCCCGGGACGCGCAATGGCAAGGCCCGGGATGTCCTCACGTGGGTTGACCGCGGCGCAGAGTCCCTGCTCGAGACCCTGGCGCGAATGTATTTCCGACAAGCAGGCATCAAGGTGGAGACGCAGGTCTACATTGAAGGCGTCGGGTACGTGGATTTGTTGCTGGAGGGCAGGTTGATCGTGGAGCTCGACGGGCGTCAGCACGGTGAGTGGGCCCAAGTGAAGAAGGACCATCGCCGCAACAACCGCTCCGTCGTCCGGGGCTATGCGGTGCTCCGCTACTACTATGCGGACGTGGTTCACGCACCGGCGGCAATGGTCGCGGAGGTCCTGGCTGTCCTTGCCGGGATGAAGGCGCGCGGATAGGCGTCACGGGCAGCAGGTTTTCGGCCGCCGGCGGAGAAGAAATCCCCGGGTTTCAGGGGAATCCGGGGATTTCGTCTGGTGCAAAGTCTGCCCTGGGTGACGGGGAGGGGCTGCCCGGCGGGCCCGCAACTGCGGTTCTAGTAGTTAAGCTGCGGCGTGATCTTCACGGTGTCGCCGTCGATATCCAGACGGGTCGTGAAGCTGAAATCATGKACGGTGTTGATGTCGGTCACGGCGCCGGTGAACAGATCCACCTGGCGGGCTTTGATCCGGGCCTTGCCGTCCAGGGGTGCCACCACCCAGCGGCCGCCAAACGGCTCGATGCTGACGGTGGGGTAGTCGGTGATGCTCCAGTCAATGGTCCCGTCAAGCACGCGGTTGTTGGTGGCGTGGTAGAACGGGCAGTCGGGTTGCAGCTTCTGCTGTTTGTCGGCCTCGTCKGCACAGGAATCCAGGAACTCCTTGACCTTGCCGCTCACGGCAGCCTTCAGGGAGTCTGTTGCCTCGGTCAGGAGATTCAGCKGAGCCGGGTGCGAGTCTCCGGCGGTCACGGTGGCCCGGGTGGGCGGGGCCAAGAAGTACTGGCCGTTCAGGGCGGCCTCGTACTCGCCAGGGTAGAAGACGGCGAAGGAGTTGCGGCCGTTGGGCATGTTCACCGGTACGCCGTTCAGGGTGGCCTCGCCGGAGTTAACCACGGTCACGTCCAGGACGGGCAGCCCCGCCGGCACGAAGGACCATTTGTGGAAGAACAGCCACTCGGTGCCGGACCGCTCCAGCAGGAACTCGGTCCGCAACTTGCTGCCGTCGATGGTGTAGTCGACGGGCACCATGACCTGGTCCGCGCCGCGCTCTTCAGCATCGCCGACCTTGACGTCGGAGAGGCGTGCGGCTGYGGTCTGCAGGGCGGATCCGTCSAGCATTGCGGGATTGCTTTGCGGCACGGAGGCGTGCAGTAGCCCCAGCGCCTTTTCGCCTTCGCCCTTTTGCAGGGCACTGAGATACTCCCGGACGGGCTGCTKGGGACCGGCAATGGAGTTGTTCACCAGATTGATCGACACGATGGCTCCGGCCACGGCAAGCATCAGTCCCAGCAGCCACCCTGCTGCGATTTTGACCAACGCCTGACTCATTTGCACGATTCTTACGTTACCTGCACGCCGCAGGAAACCCGGTGTCACGGTCCGCGTCTGTGACGCGGAGCATTGCCGCCCGCGGCCCGGACACCGTGGCCCCGGTTCGCCGGCGCCGGGATCCTAGCGGCGGCGGCGTTTCGAGGACGTGCCGAAGACTCCGCGGAGCAGCTCCCGGCCAAGCTGGGTCCCCAGCGAGCGGGCCATGCTCTTGAGGCCTCCGCCCAAAGCCCCCGCAAGGTCATCGCCGATGCCGCCACCGATGCCACCGCCGCCTGTCGGCGGTGCCTGCCGCTCGGGCGCGTCCCCGTATCCGGGCTGCTTCGGCGGTTCCGCGGGGCGGCTGCTGGGCCGACCAAGGATTTCTTCTTCGATCCGGCGGGCCTCGGCGTCGATGGCGTTCGGATCCAGGGCGCCGCCCGGAGCCGCGCCGCCGTCGCCGCCGTGCCCCCTGCCGCGTGAGCCGCCGTGGTGCGCGGCGCCGGCCGCCGGCCCGGTGGGGGCAGCGCCTGTGTAGCCGCCGCCTTCGGCGGTGATTTTCTCGTAGGCGGAGATGTTGTCGACGGCGGTGCCGTATTTGGGTAGGAGGGCGGAGCCGGCCACGGTGCTGGAGATCAGGGCGTCGGTGCTGGGACCCATCACGGATTCCGGGGCGCGCAGCCGGGTGAGTGCCACGGGGGTCGGGGCGCCCTTCTCATTCAAGACCGTGATGACGGCCTCGCCGATGCCGGCCGTGGTGAGGGTCTCTGCGAGGTCGTAGTCGCTGGTCGGGAAGGTGGAGACGGTGGCCTTGAGGGCCTTGGCGTCCTCCGGGGTATAGGCGCGTAGGGCGTGTTGCACCCGGTTTGCCAGCTGGCCCAGGACATCCGCCGGGACATCCTTGGGAGTCTGCGTCACKAAGAAGATGCCGATGCCCTTGGACCGGATGAGCCGGACGGTGGTGGTAATTGCGTCAAGGAAAGCCTTCGAGGCGCCGTTGAACAGCAGGTGGGCCTCATCCAGGAAGAACACGAGCTTGGGCTTGTCGAGATCCCCGGCTTCCGGCAGGTCCTCAAAGAGATCTGCGAGCAGCCACATCAGGAACGTTGAGAAGAGCATGGGCTTGGTCTKCAGCGTGGGAAGCTCCAGGCAGCTTACGACGCCGCGGCCGTCCGGCGCAGTACGCAGCAGTTCGGCGGTGTCGAACTCGGGTTCGCCGAAGAACTTCTCCATGCCCTGCGCCTCGAGCGTGATCAGTTCACGCAGGATCACGCCGGCGGTTGCCTTGGAGAGACCGCCCAGTTCCTCGAGCTCGTCCTTGCMCTCGGCGGAGGTCAGGAACTGGATTACGGCGCGCAGGTCCTTGAGGTCGATCAGCTCGAGGTTGTTCTTGTCCGCGAAGTGGAACACGAGCTGCAGGCTGGATTCCTGGGTCTCGTTCAGGTCCATCACACGGGAKAGCAGGATGGGGCCGAAGGAAGTGACTGTGGCGCGGACCGGTATGCCCTGGCCGTCGCCGCCGAGGGCCAGGAATTCCACCGGGAAAGTCTTGCCGGACCACGGCTGTCCGATGCTCTCGGTGCGGGCCAGGAGCTTGTCGCTGCCGGTGCCAGCGGTGGCCAGCCCGGAAAGGTCACCCTTGATGTCGGCGAKGAATACCGGCACGCCCGCCGTGGAGAGCTGCTCGGCCATCATGTGCAGCGTGACAGTCTTGCCGGTGCCCGTCGCCCCGGCCACGAGGCCGTGCCGGTTCATCATCGCGAGCGGCAGCCGGACGGGGGCGTCCTTGCGGAGTTCGCCGTCGACGATCGCCGCTCCGAGCTCGATCGTCGGGCCCTGCAGGGTGTAGCCCTGGACGATCGTGGCGACTTTGTCTGCAGTGGATTTKATGGCCATGCGGTTAGCTTAGCCGGGTCCGGGGTTTCCGGACCCGGCTAGGGCTGGCCTATTCGGCGAGGGCCTTAAGGACTTCCTTGGCCACGTCCTCACTGGACTGCGGGTTCTGTCCGGTGATGAGGTTTCCGTCCCGCACGACGTGGGACGTCCACGCCGCACCGTTCTCCACGATCGCGCCTTTCTCCTTCAGCACGTCCTCCACGAACCACGGCGTGTTGGGCCCCGTGCCGCCGCCCAGCTCCTCCTCATTGGTGAAGACAGTGAGGCGGCGGCCGGCGAAAGTGAACGAGCCGTCGTCGTCCGTGGCGCTCAGCAGCCCGGCAGGGCCGTGGCAGAAGGGCGCGATGATTTTGGCCGCCGCGTTGGCGCCGGCGAGGATCCTGCCGAGGTCGGCGTCCTGGTAGAGGTCGGCCATGGGGCCGTGGCCCCCCGGCATGACGACGGCGTCGTAGCCGGCGACGTCGACGTCGGCCAGCACCAGCGGCGCGGACAGCTCGGCGTCGATCGAATCCAGGTACGTCCGGAAGCCGTCCGCGCGGTCCTGGCCGCCTGCGGACTCGGCCGCGAGACTGACCTCGTCCACGGTGGGCTTCCGGCCGCCGGGGGTGGCGATGTGCACGGTGTGCCCGGCGTCGAGGAGGGTCTGGTGCGAGACGACGAGTTCCTCGGCCCAGTAGCCCGTGGGGTGTTCGCTGCCGTCGCGCATGGTGAGGGAGTTTGCTGCCGAGACGACCATCAGGATGTTAGCCATGGTGTTGTTCCTGTTCTGCCGGCAGGGCCGGCGGGTAGTGGAGGGGTTTAGCGGGCCGCGTGGAGTTCGGCGTAGGTGGCATCGTCAAGCACGAGGCCGGCCGCGGCGAGGTTCTCTTCGAGATGCTGAAGGGAACCGGTGCCCGGGATGGGCATCATGACGGGGGAGCGGCGCAGCAGCCACGCCAGGGCCACCTGGGAGGTGGTGGCGCCGAGCCGTTTGGCGGCCTCGTCCAGCGGTCCGCCCGGCCGGGCGAGCTCCCCGGCGGAAATCGGCGCCCACGGAATGAAGCCGATGCCGTTCGCCTCCGCGTAGCCGAGGACATCCTCGGAGCTGCGGTCGGTGAGGTTGTAGCGGTTCTGCACCGTGGAAACGGTGAAGTACTTCCCGGCTTCCTCCAGCTCCTCCACGCTGACCTGGGACAGGCCGAGGGCTTTGACTTTGCCTTCCTTCTGCAGATCGCGCAGCACCGTGAACTGCTCCTCGCGGTCCACCTTGGGGTCGATCCGGTGCAGCTGCAGGAGGTCCAGGGAGTCCACCTTGAGCTTGCGCAGGCTCAGTTCCGTCTGCTGGCGCAGGTATTCGGGCCGGCCGACCGGTATCCAGGCGTTGGGCCCGGTGCGGGCGAATCCGACCTTGGTGGCGATCGTGAGGCCGTCCCGGTAGGGGTGCAGCGCCTCGGCGAGGATTTCCTCGCTGATGTTGGGGCCGTAGGAATCGGCGGTGTCAATGAAGTCGACGCCGAGCTCCACGGCGCGGCGCACGACGGCGATCGCGGCAGCACGGTCTGCCGGCTCGCCCCAGACGCCGTCACCAACAATGCGCATGGCGCCGAAGCCCAGCCGGTGGACAGTTCCCAGGTCCTTCAGGTCGATCGTGGCGGATAGTTCCGGATGCTGTGGATTGTCATGGCTCATAGGGTAGGGAACATCCTCAGTCTGCTGACTATTCCATCGGGCTATTCCTTCGGGCTCGCCGGCCGGGCGCTGAGGGGCCGGCAGGAGGGCCGCATTGGCGGGCATTGCGACCCGTGCCGAATTACACCACCGATTAGAAATTTTGCCTTAGACTGTGGCATGCCCAACTCGCTCCCTCGCATCGTACTGGCCTTTGTAGTGACGCTCGGCCTTGTCCTCCTGGGTGGAGGACCGGCCTCGGCCGCCACCGCCAGCTCCCCGGGACCGGGCATCGACGTCTCCTGGCCGCAATGCGGCACCACTTTGCCAAAACAGCCCGCCTTCGCGATCGTTGGCGTCAACCACGGCCTGGCGAACAACACGAACCCGTGCCTGGCGAGCCAGCTGGCCTGGGCGAAGACGGCAAAGGCCCCTGCGACGACGGCGCAGCCGAGGGTGGCGCTGTACGTTAATACCGCCAACCCCGGCCGGCAGGGGTCCTGGTGGCCGACGTCGAACACGTACAACGGTGTGAAGGTCACCAACCCCTACGGCAGCTGCGCCGCGGGGACGTTCAAAGCCTGCTCCTACATGTACGGGTGGGCGAAAGCGTCGGACGACGCCAAACGCCGCGGTGTCAGCAACCCGCAGTCCTACCTCTGGTGGCTGGATGTGGAAGCGGAAAACACCTGGCAGACCGACAAAGCGGCCAACGTGGCTGTCCTGGAGGGCATGACTGCGTATTTCAAGAGGATCGGCGCCCGCGTGGGCCTCTACTCGACCGGCTACCAGTGGGGACAGATCGCCGGAACCGTGAAGTCGACCAGCCCGCTGGCAGGATTGCCCAGCTGGCTTGCAGGCGCGGGATCAGCCGCCAAGGCGAAGGCGAACTGCACCCTTCCCGGGTTGACCCCAGGCAGCCGCGTCTCGATGACGCAGTACATMTCCGGAGGCCTTGACTACAACTATTCGTGCGGCTGATCCGACCGCTGAAATATCCGGGGCGCCGCCGTCGTTGACCCCAGTGTGCCCGCGCCGGAAACCCGGCGCCGCCCGGACCGTGGCTCCCAACCCTGGTCCGAACACTGCTCCGCTACGAAAGGCCGGCTTTTTCCGTGACTGTTCCGCTTTCCATCCTTGACCTCRCAACCATCGGCCCGGGCCAGACGGCGGCCGAGAGCTTCGCCGGAAGCGTGGCGATGGCACAGCTCGCCGAGGACCGGGGCTACCGGCGGATCTGGTACGCCGAGCACCACAACATGTCCTCGATCGCGTCCTCCGCCACGAGCGTGCTGATCGCGCACGTTGCGGCCCATACCTCCAGCATCCGGCTCGGCGCCGGCGGCGTGATGCTGCCCAACCACTCGCCGCTGACCATCGCGGAACAGTTCGGCACGCTCGAAACCCTGCACCCGGGMAGGATCGACCTCGGGCTGGGCCGGGCGCCCGGCAGCGACCAGAACACCCTGCGGGCCCTGCGCCRCGACCCGATGTCGGCAGACAGCTTCCCGCAGGACGTCCTGGAACTCCAGGGCTACCTGACCGGCCCCACCCGCATMCCGGGCGTCGAGGCCACCCCGGGCAAGGGCACCAACGTGCCGCTGTACATCCTGGGCTCCTCCTTGTTCGGGGCCAGGCTGGCCGCGCAGCTGGGCCTGCCGTACGCCTTCGCCTCGCACTTCGCGCCTGCCGCGCTGCAGGACGCGGTGGCGACCTACCGCCGCGAATTCCGGCCCTCCGCGCAGCTGGACACCCCGCACGTGATCGCCGGCGTAAACGTCATCGCCGCGGACTCGGCCGCCGAAGCCCAGGCGATGTTCCAGGCGACCAAGCGGGCCAGGGTTTCCCTGTTCTTCGRCAACGGGCGTGTGTTCAGCGACGACGAGGCGGACATGATCCTGGACTCGCCGCAGGGCCAGCACATGGCGCAGATGATGAAGTACTCCGCTGTCGGCACCCCTGATGCCGTCCTCGCCTACCTCGAGGAGTTCACGGACCACGCCGACGCCGACGAACTGATCGTGGCGCATCAGAGCACCGKGACCGAAGCCCGGCTGCGTTCCGTGGAACTGCTGGCCGACGCTGCCCGGCTCGTGCGGGCCTAACGGCCGGACTTTTCTATGGCCTCGCGGAGCCGGGCGGCGGCCGTTTCCGGCKGGATGTCCGCGATGAACGCGCCCATCGCCGCCTCCGAACCCGCCAGGTACTTGAGCTTGGTTTCCTCCCGGCGCGGGGAKGTCAGCTGCAGCATGAGCCGGATGTCGTCCCGGTGGGCGTGGACGGGGGCCTGGTGCCAGGCCGAAATATACGGGGTGGGGGTGTCGTACAGGGCGTCGACGCCGCGTAGGATCCGGCCGTAGAGCCGGGAGAACTCATCGCGTTCCTCGTCCGTGGTGGCGGCGAGGTCCGGGACGTGCCGGTGCGGGAGCATGTGCACCTCCAGCGGCCAACGCGCGGCAAACGGAACGAACGCCGTCCAGTGGTCGCCCTGGAGCAGCACCCGCTCGGATTTCTGTTCGAAGCTGAGGATGTCCTCGAACAGCGGGCCGCCGTAGTTCTCGATCGTGCGGATCAGCTGGGCCGTGCGGGGTGTGATGTACGGGTAGGCGTAGATCTGCCCGTGCGGGTGGTGCAGCGTCACCCCGATCGCCTCCCCGCGGTTCTCGAACGGAAAAACCTGTTCGACGCCGGGCAGCGCCGACAGCGCCGCCGTCCGGTCCGCCCACGCCTCCACCACCGTGCGCATCCGGGACAAGGGCAGTCCTGCGAGGGAACCGGTGTGTTCGGGGGAGAAGCACACCACTTCGCACCGGCCCACGGACGGCCGGCTGCGGCCCAGCCCCACCCGGGCGAGGTCCGCCAGACCCTCCGGTGCGGCGGCGCCGGCCAGCTCGGGTCCGAAGGACGGGGACTTGTTTTCGAAGACGGCGACGTCGTAAAGGCTCGGAATTTCCGAGGGGTTCTCCGGCGACGCCGGGGCCAGCGGGTCCAGGTGCGAGGGCGGCAGCACCACACGGTTCTGCCGGGCGGCCGCGATTGAAATCCACTCGCCGGTCAGGACGTCCTGGCGCATGGTGGCCGTGGGCGGCCGGACGGCCGGCTCGCGGAGGTCCTCCCCCCGCTCCGGCGGCAGGACGGTGTCGGCGTCATCGAAGTAGATGATGTCCCGGCCGTCGGAGAGCTTGTAGGCGCGTTTCGTAATCCGGCCCATGCTAAGAGTCCCTCACGGGGTGGCCGCCGGTCGCGGCGGGTTCGCCGGATGGTTCGGGGGCTGGTTCGGCAGCGGTGGCGCGGCGGACGGACAGGAGCAGCCCGTGCTCGGGGTTCAGGACAGGCATTGGCAGGCCGGACTCCGCCAGGAAGCGGCCGGTCGCCTCGACGCCGCCCCCGAGCCACCCCGGCGGCACCGCCTGCAGGAACGCCCGGCCGTCGTCGGCCGCCGGGTAGACCGCTTCCACCCGGTACCCGGCGTCCGGCAGCAGCCCCGGCAGGCAGACCCGCCCGGGGACTTCGGCGAACGACGTCGCCACGGACACCAGCGCGTAGAGGGCCTCGACGCCGTCATGGGACACGACGCCGTGGAGCCGGAKGGACGGATCGGGTTCGTCGGCCCGCACCATGCGCCCGCTGTGCAGCAGGGGACGGTACTTCTTGAACAGTGCGATGGCCGTGGCAAGCTCGGTGCGCTCGGAATCGGCGAGGTGCCGGACGTCCCATTCGAGGCCGAAGTGGCCGAACATGGCCGTGATGGCCCGGAAGGAGAGGTCGTGCGTCCGGGCGGTGGTGTGGCTCGTGGTGGGCCCGATATKCGATCCGACGAGCTCCGGCGGCACCACTATGCCGGTCCACCGCTGGATTGTCTGCCGTTCCAGGGCATCGTTGCAGTCCGAGCCCCAGATCCGGTCGGTGCGTTCGAGGATGCCGAGATCTACGCGGGCGCCGCCGGAGGAGCAGCTTTCGATCTCGACGCCGGGGTGGGCTTTGCGGAGTTCGTCGAGGAGGCGGTATACGGCCTGTGTCTGGGCATGCACCGAGGGGCGGCCGGCATGGCCCATTTCGGCCAGGTCCCGGTTCTGGTCCCATTTGAGGTAGCTGATCCGGTATTCGCTCAACAGGGCATCGAGCCGGTCGAAGATGTATTGCCAGGCCTCCGGATTGACGAGGTCCAGCACCTGCTGGTGCCGCCAGCGCTCCGGAAGCCGGCCGGCCGGGCCGCTGCCGGGAGCGGCCGGGCTGCCCCCGGCGGCCTGGTTCCCCCCGGCGGCCTGGTTCCCCCCRGCGGCCTGGTTCCCCCYGGCGGCCTGGTTCCCCCCGGCGCTCCGGGGTGCCGGTCCGGCGATCCAGTCCGGGTGGGCCCGGGCCAGGTCCGAGTCCTCGTTGATCATTTCGGGTTCGACCCAGAGCCCGAATTCCATGCCGTGGCCGGTGACCGCGTCGATCAGCGGGCTCAGGCCCTCGGGCCAGAGGTCCTCGTCKACGTACCAGTCGCCGAGGCCGGCCGTGTCGTTGCGCCGGCCGCGGAACCAGCCGTCGTCGAGGACGTAGCGTTCCACGCCCAGCCGCGCGGCGGATTCGGCGAGGTCGAGCAACGCGGGCATCCGGTGGTCGAAATACACCGCTTCCCAGACGTTGAGCACCACGGGCCGGGTTTTGCCGGACCGCACGCCGGGGTGGTGCGGGCGCCCGCGGAACCAGGCGTAGAAGGCATCGCTGATGCCGTCCAGCCCGGCGGCGGAGTACGCTGCGAACAACCACGGGGTCTCGTAGCTGGCGTTTGCCGCCAGGGTGATCTCGCCCCCGCCGAGCAGTTCCGAGGCGCCGATAACGGTCCGGCCGTCCGCTGAGGCATCAACGAAACTCTCGTGGTTGCCGCTCCAGCCCAGATGCACGGCCCAGACCTGCCCGTGGCGGTTGCCGAAGCCGGCGGTCCCGGCGGCCAGCAGGAGCGAGGCATCATGTCCCGTCCKGCCGTGCCGGCCCGAGCGGACCCACGTTCCTTGGCGCAGCGGCAGGCGCTGGGGGTGGGACTCCCGGCACCAGCGGCCGGTCAGGTCCAGGATCTCGGTGGCGGCGCGGCCCAGCGGCAGCACGGCTGCGAGTTCGTCGAGGCTGTAGGGATCCCCGCCGTCGTTGTGGAGCCGGTGCCGGAGCTGAAGCAGGCCGCCGTCGTTGATCTTCACCTCCGTGCKGACGGTGACGCCCGCATCCGGGTCTGCCTGGGTGATGACGGCGGAGCACCCGTCCCCTTGCGCCCGTTCGACGGCGACAACCCGCAGGCAGGCCGAGAACGCCTGGCCGTTCCGGTGGCCGCGGAGGGCTGGACGTCCCCGCCAGCCGGAGGACGCCTGCGGGATGAGCCCCAGCGTAACCGGGATGTCGAGGGCGGAGTGCGGCACGGCGTCGCCGAGCAGTGACAGGTCCGGGAGGGCCGGGCCGAGGTCGGCGCCAAAGTGGAGCATGGCGGGCTCGCCCGTGCTGAAGTCGATGAGCAGGGACGTTCCGGAACGGCGCAGGTAGAGCGGCTCCACGTGCGGGACGCCCAGGGGGGAACGGGTCTCGGGGGCAAGAGTCAGGTCCGGATTGTTCACGGTAGCTCCAGGCGTAGTGGTTTGGGGGTGGGCGGGGCCGTGCCGGTCAGCCTGAGGCGGCGCTCTGGGCCATCGTTGTCGGGGCCAGGCGGAGCCGGCCGACGCGCTCGCCGAGGATCCGCCGGGCCTCACTGCCCAGGAGGTCGTCGCTGATGAGTTCGTCAGCGTCTTCGAGGGCGGCGATGGTGCTGATGCCCAGGGTGCCCCACTTGGTGTGGTCGGCCAGTACCACCACCCGGCGGGCCGCGGCGACGAAGGCACGGTCCGTTTCGGCTTCCAGCACGTTCGGAGTGGTGAATCCGGCGTCGGCATCCACGCCGTGGACGCCGAGGAACAGTACGTCCAGGTGCAGCTGTTTGAGCGAGGAGGTGGCCAGCGGCCCGACGAGGGCATCGGAGGGGGTGCGCTCGCCGCCGGTGAGGATCACGGTGGACGGGGAGGAACTTTGGTGGAAGACGTCCGCGATCCGCACCGAGTTGGTGACCACCGTGATCCGGGGCCCGGCGGACAGCAGTTGGGCCAGCGCCCAGGTGGTGGTGCCGGCACTGAGCCCCACCGCCATGCCCTCGCGCACCTGGGCGGCTGCCTCCTGCGCAATCGCCATCTTTTCGTCCTTGAGCTGGGTCACCTTCAGCTCGAAGCCCGGCTCGTGGGTGCTGGCCCCGCCCGGCAGCTTCGCGCCGCCGTGGATCTTCTCCACCGCGCCCGCCGCGTCGAGGGCCTCGATGTCCCGCCGCACGGTCATCAGGGAGACGCCGAGCATCTTGGCGAGGTCCGCGACACGGACGATCCGTTCACGCTGGACCTCTGCGAGGATKGCGGAATGGCGGGCTGCGGCTAACATGTGGAGTCCTTACGGKCGTGAGTGGATTGACTGGATTGACTGGCTGGCGGACGTGCCGACCAGGTGGGCGGCCCGTKAACGGACGACGGCGACACTTCCGGCGGCGAGGCCGAGCCCGCCGTCGAGCTCGGTGCCGGTGAGCACGTCAACGCCCTCCAGCGGAAGCCGGACGTCGTGCGCCCCGTGGTTGATGCAGAACGTCCAGTCGGTCCCGTCCTTGCTGCGCCGGGCAACTTCGACGTCGGCCGGCAGGTCCGGAACGAGCGGCTGCACCCCGGCATCGGCGCAGACGACGGTGAGCAGTTCGCCCAGGCCCTCCGGCGCGAGCGTGGTGGCGACATAGTAGGCGCGGCCGCTTCCGGCGCGGTTGCGGGTCACGGCCGGCGAACCTGCGGCCGGTCCCTCGTCCACGGCAGCGAGGACCTCGGCTGTGGTGGCCCGTCCCAGTTCGTTCCAACAGCTGCCTGCGCCGAAGCCGCTGAGCCGGACGCTTTCCCCGGCGCGCAGCGGGAAGAACTCCTCCATGTGAACGCCGAGCAGGCCGCTGAACGCGCCCGGGTAGCCGCCAAGCCTGATGTGGTCATTTTCGTCCACGATACCGGAGAAATACGTCACCACGAGGTGGCCGCCGGCGCGCACGTACGCGTCCAGGTTCGCCGCCCCGGCATCGCTGATGAGGTACTGCATCGGCGCCACGATGAGCCGGTAGCCGGAGAGGTCGTCGGTGCTTTGGCGGAAGTCGGTGGGGATGCCGGCCCGGTAGAAGGCATCGTGCCAGCGCCGGGTTTCGGCGATGTTGGAGGCGTCCACGCTTGGATGCGAGTCCAGCTCCGAGGCCCAGCGGGCGTCGGTGTCGTGGAGGATGGCGACGTCCATCCGGCCGGATGCTCCCGTGACCGTCGAGCCGCTGACTTCGGCCAGGCTGCGCAGCGTCTGGCCGAGTTGGACCACTTCGCGCCAGATCTTGGTGTCCGTGCCGGCGTGCGGCAGCAGCCCGGAGTGGAACTTCTCGGCTCCGGCACGCGAGGCCCGCCATTGGAAGAAGAGCGCGCCGTCGGCGCCACGGGCAACGTGCTGCAGGGAGTTGCGCAGCATCTCGCCGGGGGCTTTGGCGATGTTGCGGGGCTGCCAGTTGACGGCCGACGTCGAATGCTCCATGAGCAGCCACGGCTTGCCTTTGGCCCAGCCGCGGGTGAGGTCCGCAGTGGCCGCCAGCTCCTGGAAGTTCCGCAGATCTTCGGCGATGAGATAGTGGTCGTTGGAGACCACATCCATCTCCTCGGACCAGCGCCAGTAGTCCACCGGCTGGTGCAGGCCCATGTTGAAGCCCATGAAGTTGGTGGTCACGGGATGGTCCGAGTGCGAGCGGATGATCGCTGCCTCGGCTTTGTAGCATTCGAGCAGTTMGTCKGAGKAGTAGCGGGCGAAGTCCAKCTGCTGGGTCGGGTTGACCCAGGTCCCGGAGGTCCGCGGCGGCAGGATCTCGTCCCAKGCCGAATAGCGCTGGGACCAGAACGCGGTGCCCCACGCGGCGTTGAGCGCGTCGAGGCTGCCGTAGCGGTGTTCGAGCCAGCGCCGGAAACCGGCGGCGGCGCCGTCGGAGAAGTCCGGCTGGTTGTGGCAGCCGTATTCGTTATGGACATGCCACATGACCACGGCGGGATGGTCCTTGTAGCGGAAGGCGATCTGCTCGGTCAGCGCCGMGGCGGCCCGGCGGTATTCGGGGCTTGAGGCGGCGAAGGCCTGCCGGGAACCGTAACTGTGCCGCACGCCGTCGGCCGTTACCGGCAGCGACTGGGGGTACTTGTGGCTGAACCAGGGCGGCGGGGACGCCGTGGCGTTCGCCAGGTCCACGCGGATCCCGTTGGCGTGCAGCAGGTCCAGGACCCGGTCCAGCCAACCGAACTCGTAGACGCCCTCGGACGGTTCCAAGAGGGACCAGCTGAAAATGCCGACGCTGACCAGGTTGACGCCGGCCTCGCGCATCAGCCGGACGTCCTCGTCCCATGTCTCCTCGGGCCACTGCTCCGGGTTGTAGTCGCCGCCGAAGGCCAGCATCGGGGAACCCTCGGAGCCGAGGCGGGCGGTGATGTAGTCCATAGCTGAGTTATTGGGGTCGGTGTCGTTGACGGTGTTGTCCACTTTTATCCTTTGCTGGAGCCGAGGGTCAGGCCCGCCACGAAATGGCGCTGCAGGAGCAGATAGATGATCAGGGCCGGAACCGCCGTGATCATGGCGCCGGCGGCGATCAGGTTGTAGTTGGAAAGGAACTGGCCTTGAAGGTTGTTGATCGCGGTGGTGACCGGAAGGCGGTCGCCGCTTTGGATGAATAGCAGGGGCCAGAAGAAGTCGTTGTAAATGAAGATCACTTCGAGCGTGCCCATGGCGGCCAGGGCCGGCCGGCACAGCGGCAGGATGATGTCCCAGTACTGGCGCCAGACGCCGGCGCCGTCGACCAGGGCCGCCTCGGTGAGTTCGGGGGAGAGGGCCTTCATGTAGTTCGAGAGCACGAAGGTCACGAAGCCGATCTGGAAGGCGGTGTCCACGGCGATCACGCTGATGTAGGTGTTGAGCAGGTTTCCGGAGTCGCTGATGGCGTAGGGCAGCTCGAAGTGCTTGAACATTTCAAAGAGCGGGGCCGCGAGCACCTGCGGGGGCAGCAGGTTTCCGGCGGTGAACATGATCAGCAGKGTGATGTTGAACTTCCAGCTCACGCGGCTGACGGCGAACGCCATCATGGAGGCGAAGAACAGGATCAGGAACACGGACGGGACGGTAATGAGCACTGAGTTCCAGAACAGCTGGCTGAAGCCGCCCTGGGTCCAGGCTTGGGTGAAGTTGTCGAAGTTGAAGGCGCCGCCGGTGCTGAAGTAGCCGTACTTGTCCGTGTCCGCCTTGGGGCGCAGGGCCGTGAAGATGGCCCAGCCCAGGGGCACCAGCCAGATCGCGGCCATGACGATGAGSAAGCCGTGAGTGCCGTAGTGCCGTTTTCCCTGTTTGTTGTTGGCCGGGCGGCCGGGCCGGGGGCCGGTGCTGCCAGCGCCGGAGTTGCGGTGTGCGACGTCGGCCGGGGTGCCTGCCGCAGCGGCATCGGTTGGATGGGCGATGCTCATGCCTCTTTGTCCTTTCCGAACGCGCGGGACAGGTAGAAGGTGATGGGGATCAGGGAGATGACGAGCAGGATGACGGCCAGTGCGGAGCCGATGCCGATCACCTGTCCCTCGCCCACGAGGTTCTGGATGACGAGGGCACTGATGAGTTCCAGGCCGTTGGTGCCGCGGTTGATCACGTAGACGATGTCGAAGGCCCGGAGGGATTCGATGACGGTGATGACGATGATGATGACGTTGACCGGGCGCATGGCCGGGAAGATCACCTGGAAGAAGGTCTGGACCGAGTTGGCGCCGTCAATCTGGGCCGCTTCGCGCAGGGTGGGGTCCACGCCCTTGAGGCCGGCCAAGTAGAGGATCATGACGTAGCCGGCGTGCCGCCAGGTGGCGGCGAAGAGGGCAGCCCAGATGTTGACGCTGGAATCCCCGAACCAGTCGACGGCCTGGGGCGTGCCTGCCGTGCCGAGGACGAAGTTCAAGAGGCCGCTGTCACGGTTGTAGAACAGCTGCCAGATGATCCCGATCAGGGCCAGGGACAGCATCACCGGGGCGAAGAAGATGCTCTGGTAGATCCTGGTGCCGCGGATGTTCTGGTCCAGGAGCACCGCCAGCAGCAGGCCCAGCGGGGTGGCGACGAAGGCCAGGAACGCCAGCCACAGCACGTTGTGCTGCATGGCGGGCCAGAACGGCGGGTAGTCCTGGGCGATGAACTGGTAGTTTTCGGCCCCGGCGGGTTTGATGTCGGTCAGCTCAAGCCCGTTCCAGCGGGTGAAAGACAGCCCGACCGACATGAGGGTGGGGATCCAGACCATGACGAGCTGGATGAGCGTGGGGATGCCCACCATCAGGCCKAGCACCAGTTTGTCGCGGCGGGACAGCCGCCGAACCCGCCGCGCGGGKGCAACTGCCTTGCGCCCCCGMGCCGACGGATTGGTAGAGACACTCATGGAGATTCCTTGCTTTGGTAACTGCTGGGGAAAAGGCGCGCAGGAAATGCGTGTCGGGACACGCCGCTACTGGGCGGCGTACAGGGACTTGGCCTGGGCTTCCAGGTTCTTGACGTCGACCGTGCCGTCCTTGATGAAGGTCTGCAGGGCCGGGATCATCACGTTGTTGGCCATGGCGGGCAGGGCGTCACGGTCGAAGAACTGGCTGATGTTCTTGGCGCCGCTGATGGCATCGGCCAGTTTCTTATTGAGCGGCGTGAACTTCGAGGTGTCCGCGCCCTTGGCGGTGGCAATGTTGGACGAGTCCACCGAGGCGTACACATCCTGGCCTTCCGGGGTGCCTACGTAGGCCAGGAAGTCCTTGGCGGCCTGGTTCTGGCCGCCCTTCTTGGAGAGGAGGAGTCCGTCGATGGGCGCCTCGATGGAATCCCGGCCCTCCACCGCGATCTCGGGGAACGGGAAGAAGTCGATGTCGTCGGCGATGGCCTTGTCCGTGTACTGCTGGGTGAGGAAGGACCCGAGGAGGTACATGCCCGACTTCTTGTCCGCGAGGGACTTCGCGGAGTCCTGCCACGTCATGCCGAGGGAGTTCGGGTTCTGGAACGGCAGCAGGGCCTTCCAGGTGTCGAAGACGTCGCTGACTTTCTTCTGGTCCCAGCTTTCCTTGTGAGCGGTGAGGTCCATGTGGAACTGGTAGCCGTTCAGGCGCATGTTCAGGTAGTCGAACGTGCCCATGGCGGGCCAGCCGTCCTTGTCCGCAAACTCGATCGGGATCAGGCCGTMGCCCTTCATCTTGGTGGCCAGAGTCTTCAGTTCGTCGAACGTCGTGGGGACGGTGTAGCCCTTTTCCGTCCACAGGCTCTTGCGGTAGAAGAAGCCCCAGGGGTAGTTGTAGTTCGGGATCAGGTACATCTTGCCGTCGGCGCCGGTCGACGCCTTCTTCAGGGCATCCGAGAAGTTTCCACCGACCTTCTCCCAGACGTCATCGATMGGGGCGAGCAGTCCCTTGCCGGCGTAGTACTGCATGCGGTAGCCGGCGAACCAGGTGAAAGCATCGTCCGGGCTGCCCTGGAGGTAGGTGTTGATCTTGTTCTGGAAGTCGTTGTGCGCCACAACATTGGTGGTGATCTTGATGCCGGATTTCTTCTCGAAAGCGTCCGTCACGGCCTTGTAGGCTGCCTTGGGGACCTCATCCGAGGAACCCGAACCGAACGTGGCGGTGTTGGCGCCGCTGCTGGCAGGAGCGCTGCCGCCCGTGCAGGCCGTGAGCAGGGGAATGCCTGCCATGGCCACTGCTCCGGCACCGAAGGTCTTCAGCAGCGTCCGCCGGTCCCACCCGCCTTGGCTGGAAGCCCGGAGCAGTGCGTCCTCATGCATGGTCATAATTTCTCCTTTGAAATAACGCGGGTGACGTGAAGCAGCTCACATAATTAGATATCATAATCGCACAATAAGGAACGTCAAGTGGCAAAAAAGAACATTTCGCGTCAGTCGGATGCGGCCAGGGCCGTAACCTCCGAGGCTGGCGGTCCGCTCCGTTGACTTAGCGCTGGCGCGCTCTTAGCGTTAAGCCCCTCAGGGTGCCGATGTGGTCCGCCGACGGCGGTGGCGCCCGGATCCGCGGATACATGGCGAAAACCTAGGTGCACCCATGAAGATCAAGCCCACGGCCGCCGCCACCCTGGTCATCCTGCTGTTCCTGGCCGGACTGCTCGGCGATGCATCCGCGCCGGCGTCGGCCGCTGGGGTCACGTACTACGTGAGCGCGGACGGCAGTGACACGAGCAACGGAACATCACCCGCATCCGCCTGGCAGACCCTCGACAAGGTCAACGCCGCCGCGCTGCAGCCTGGAGATTCCGTCAGCTTCCGGCGCGGAGACGTCTTCTCCGGCGGCTTGGTGGTCAGCCGGAGCGGCACAGGCCGGCTCCGGATCACCCTGAACGCCTTCGGCGACGGGGAGCCGCCCGTCATCACGGGGGGACTGACGGGCACCTGCATCCGGCTGGACGGCAGCTTCATTGCCGTGGACGGCCTGCGGGCGGACTCGTGCGGATACGCGGGCTTCAGCGTCTATGGCGACCACAGTTCCGTGCGGAACTCCGCCGCGGCAAACAACGCCGCCGGGATCAAGGTGAGCGACGGCTCCGACTTCGGCAGCTACGCCAACAACACACTTACCGATAACAACATCATGAACGTCAATACGCCGGGGACGGGCTGCGGCACCACGACGGAGCTGAACTGCAGCGACGACTCCGGCGCGTTCGGCTTCCTCATCAACGGCAGCGACAACGAGTTCTCCGGCAACACCGTCTCCGGGTCCTCCGCGCTGTCCTACGACTTTGGCCATGATGGCAGCGCATTTGAGATCTTCAACGGGAACCGGAACAGAATCCACCACAATGTGGCGGTTGATAATAACGTCTTCTCCGAACTTGGGCGCGGCGGGGACGGCACCGCGGACAACAACACGTACAGCTACAACCTCATCAGGTCCACCTGCGTCCCGGATTGCGGTCAGGCCATGGGGCTGATTGCGCGCGGCACGACGTCGTCCTTCGGCCCGACCAACGGCACCACGTTCGAGCACAACACCGTGTGGCTGGACGGTCCGGATTCCCAAGCTGTGGTCTGCCACGCCTCCTGTCCCACCTCCACCGTCATCCGGGCCAATATCCTCGTKGCGGTCCGCAACTCGCTGTGGATGGACAGTTCGGGATGGACCGAGGAGCAGAACGTCCTCAACGGCCCCACCAACATGGTCCCCAGCGCCACATCCACCACCGAGCCTGCCGGCTTTGTGAATCCCCCCGCCGATCTCCACCTCACCGGAGCGAGCCCGGCGATCGACCGCGCGGGCGAGAGCCCGTTTCCCATCGATCTGGACGGGCGGCCGACCACCCAAAGTGCCGGCTGCCAGGGTGGCGGAGCGGCCGACGCCGGAGCGTACGAGTACAAGCCGGCCAGCTGCTGAGCGCCTGCGCCGCCGGGGCGGACGCCTCAGCGGAGGCCCGCAACGCGCAGGGAGCCGCCCCTGGTGCATGACTGGACGGTCCGGCCCAACGACTGGAACTCCAACCTCATGGTGCTCGCTGACTTCAACCTGGACCGGATCGACGACCCGCTCTACGACGCATTCATCTCMACGGGCCCTGGCCGCCGACCGGGCTGCACGCAGTCCCGCGGACGATCTTCGACGACGACAAAACCAAACACTTCTACGACCAGTTGGCCTGGTTCTCCAAACCCGACGGCACCTCGCTGCTACGCGGCCTGACCTACGGGCAGCGGGCCGRAACATGCGACTTCATMCAGCGCATCTCCCGGGACATGACCCGCAGCGAAGTGTCCTGGCGGATCTCTGACCACTACCCGCTGTCGTGCGAGCTCCGGCTCACCTGAAACGCCCCGTCCGGTCTACCGGGTTCCGACCGTCCGGCGGAACCAACCGGCCTGCAGGAGGGCAGTGACCCGATAAATACGGCCTCTACGCAGCCGGGCTCACCGTGTCGGCATGGCGACGGGCTGCCTTCCATTGGCCGTTTTCACGGCGGTACACCTGTGTGGCCCGGAGAGTGACGGTCCATTGGACCACGCAGTTCCGCCTCGGGGTGCCGGACACGGACACGGGATCGATGGGCTCGCTCACGGCTGGATTCCCAAACAGCTTCTGAACTGCGGAAACGTCGGATTCTTGGCTGCACAGGCGTTCTCGCATCCACTGCAATTCCCGTACTTTCCATGCCGATAATGGACCTTCAGTCAAGCTACGGCCGCTTTGGCTAAGCGCAACGACGACGGACGATAGCCTTGAGGCGCCCTTGCCCTGACCGTCGACGCTCGTGGTACCGCCGTGAGCCGGCACTCGAGGCAGGGCTGCCCATGCGGGACGAATGTCGTCAATAGGACGGAGAAGCTCAGGTTCGTGTACCAGCAGTGTCTACCGTGTGGTGTTCGGTCACGAAGGGGCCGAGCAGCGTCCTGAGGTGGGAGTGGACTTGGTCGGGCGTTTGGCCGGATTCGAGCATGCGGGTGCCGGCGTGGACGACGGAGTTGATCATCTCTGCCAGCGACTCGGGGTCCGGAACCCCGAGATCTGTGAGCGTCTCTATGAGCGGTTCCTGAAGCTGGCGGTGCATCCGGGTGGCTTGTTCGTCGAGTTCGGCTCCCGGGGCCAATGCCGCCAACGCTGCCCCGACGGCGTGGGCTCCTTCGGCGACAAGGTCCACGTTGGCCGTGGCGTAGGCCAGGATGCTGTCCGCTTTGGTGGGGGCGGCGGCCATGGCGCCGGTGACACGCTCGGTCCAGCGCGGGAAAATGTCCCGGACCAGAGCCTGGAGCAGGTCCTGCCGGGAGTCGAAGTACTGGTAGACGCTGGGCCTCGAGAGTCCGGCCCGCAAGGCCACGTCGGCCATGGTCGGCGCTTCCGAGGTTTCCTGCAGGAGTTCATGGGCAGCGTCCAGTAGCGCGCGCTTCTGTGCGGCGCGGTGCTCCGCGACGGTGGCGGCACTGATTCTGGGCATTGCGGGATCCTTTGACTCTGACTGACTTACGCATCAAGAGTACGGCGCGCGACGGCGGCCTGCTGAGCAGGCCGCCGTCGTCGTGCCCGGGGTCGGGCGGGTTAGCGGACCGGGGCGGGGGCACCTACGCGGCCGTCCACCATTTCAACGACGCTGTCGCAGTAGCCCAGGACGTCGTGGTCGTGGGTGACCATGACGGTTGCGACGCCGTGTTCGTGGCTTTGCCGTGCGAGGAGTTCCACGACTTCGCGGCTGCGGGCCCGGTCCAGGGACGCGGTCGGTTCGTCCACGAGGAGGAGTTTCGCTCCGGTGACGAGTGCGCGGGCGATGCCGACGCGCTGGCGTTCGCCGCCGGAGAGCTGGCCGGGGCGGTTGGTCGCCCGGTGGGCCATGCCGACGGATTCCAACAGCGCTACAGGGTCGAAGGTCTTCGGGCCGCCCGCGAGGCGGTTGACCAGGCGGAGCTGGTCCGCCGCGGTCAGTGCGGGGATGAGGTTGCCGGACTGGAAGACGAAGCCGATGTTCGCGAGCCGGAACGCGGCGCGTTTGCCCTGGCTCAGCTGGGAGAGGTCATGACCGTTGACCGTGACCGTTCCGGAATCGGGGGATGCCAGGGCGCCGGCGACGGCGAGCAATGAGGATTTGCCGGAACCGGACKGCCCGACGATGGCGAGGAACTCGCCTGGAGCAACATCGAGGCTGACGTCATCGAGKGCTGTCACCCGGGTGTCGCCGTCGCCGAGTTCCATCACCGCGTGGCGGATGGACAGGCCGGCGGCCTGCGGTGCGTCGGCACGGCTTGCCCCGGCTGCGGGAAAGGTGGGGTTGGTCATCGCTGTCCTCCGAGGGCGTTGAGCGGGTTGATCCGGGAAATGCGCACCACGGCCACGGCGGCACCGATCAGGCCCAGCCCGATGGTGAGAGCCGTGGCGATGGCGATCGGTGCGGCCTCGAGAGCGAACGGCATGGCKGCCGGCATGGCGGCGCCCAGTCCCAGGCCGGCGGCCACGCCGAGCGCAGTGAATCCCACCAGCAGGATGGCGGCCTGGGCCAGTCCATCCCGGAGGAGGTAGCCAGTCGAGGCCCCGATGGCCCGCAGGATCGAGATTTCGTGCTTGCGCTGGATGGTCCACACCGTGAAGAACGCGCCGACCACCAGGGCGCAGATCGCGTAGAGGAAGACCTGGATCATGCTCAGGGTCATGGTCTCGGCCTCATAGCCGGGAGATGCATTGAAGGCGGCGGACAGGGACTTGCTGGACGTTCCGGCGGCAGTGTCGCCGGCGGCAAGGTCAAGCTTGGCGCCGGGCTTGGCCTGGACGGCGACGACGCTGGCGGTATTGAAGTCCAGCGAGGACAGCTGCGCGGCGCTGGGAGCTCCGGCTGCAGCCTGGCCGGAGGCGATCAGCTGCCAGGTTTTCAGGGGCAGGTAGGCCACGTCGACGTGGCCGAAGGTGGCCTGCCCTTCAGTGAAGCCAACCACTTTAAGTTTCGTGCCGATCCGGTCCAGCGTGACGACCGTGCCGAGGTCGATGCCCTCAGCCTTCGCGGTCGAGGACACGACAATGCCGTCAGGACCCCCGAGACCGCTGCCCGCGGACCGGGACGGTTCCAGGAAGGACCCKGGTTCGATGCCGAAAAGCGTGAGGTCGACCTGCTTGCCGGAATCGGTGGTGGCATTGGCCATACCCACGCCCATCTTTTCGGCGGCGGCCACGCCCTCGACGCCGCGCCAGGCGGTGAGCTGCTGGTCATCGGTGACGGAGCGGGAGAACGCGTTATCGGTCTTGGTGCCCTGGTCGAAGGCGATGGCGGTCACGGGCATCGATTTGAGGCCTGATACGCCGTCGTTGACGAGGCCGGAGGAAAGGCCGGAGAGCATCACCATGAGAACGGCGATGAGTGCAATGACACCGCCCATCAGGCTGAAGCGGCCACGCGCGAAGATCAGTTCGCGGAGTGCAAGGAACATTGACAGTCCTAGGTTAGATGGGGAAATGCAGATGCTGACACGTTGTCGGCATCTTTCCGACAGGCTGTCAGGAAAATGCAAACATTTCAAATCTCACATGCGAAACGGCGCAAGAGATCCAGTCGGAGGGCTGATCCACACCCGGTAAGGCGGCTGGCTAAGCGGCCAAGTCGACAATGCAAAGCTCAAGCCACCGCAGGACACAGCAGCAGTTTCCGCCAGCGAGCATTCCGGGCTCTTGCGGTACCCAGGCTGGAGACGGTGACACGCAAGTTGGTGCAAAGTGGGGGTCCGTCGTAACCTCAGGGCCGTTGCTCAACAGGGATGAACAAGACGGTGAAGATACCCAGGCCGGCAAGGACAACGACGCTTGCGGCGACGGCGGCGACGGAGGCGACGTCGGGCATGAGTACTTCATGTTTGATGCCGTGGATGGCGCGGTGAAATCTTCGCGTGCGGGTGAGGTTGATAACCAGGGCCGTAACGACGGAGGCCGCCACGAGCGTGGCCGCGAACCAGCCATGGTGCGGCATCCAGCGAAGGAAGGCTGCGGCTGCGACCGTCAGGGACAGGGTAGTGCGTCCCCACGCCATGTCTGTGCGTTCCGGCTGGAGTCCGGGGTCGTCATGGATTGGCGTCTCAGATGCGCGAGGCATGGATTAGACGGGGCGGACGAGGACGAAGACCGTCATGATGGCGGCGACGAGGCCTCCGCCGATTGCCAGAACCGGGGCAATCCAAGGCAGTGGAAGCGGGTCTTTGCGGCGCATGGAGCGTTCAACATTTAGCCAGCGGAAGAATGAGCCCCCGCCGATGAGGAGCGCGAGAACGAGGAGCAGGACGGCGACCGTTTTGCGCAGCTCGGGGCCGAATAGATCGGCCATGAAGGCCTCGACGGCGACACCGCCGGCGAGCAATGCCAAGGAGGTGCGGATCCACGCTAGAAATGTTCGTTCATTAGCCAGGGTAAACCGCGGGTCAGGTTCGGTGCCGAAGCCCAGGATCCGGCCGGAAACGCCGGATCTTCCACCGCCGCTGGCGTTGAAATTCTCCATGGGTGTTTCCTTCCGTGTCCATCGATTGTTCTTCAGCTCAGGCGAGTGCGGAGGCCGCGTTGCGGCCTCCGCACCGGGTCCCTGCGGTGATGTTTTAGGCCTTAGTGACTGCCGCGATTGCTGTTGCCTCGGCTCCGGCTGCAGGGGTGGCCGCCTCGAGTGAGAAGGCGGCACCTACGTCAAGGCCGAGGCGGCGGCGGTCGCGCTGCTGGTTGACGAGTACCAGGGCCAGGACGCCGAAGGTCAGCATGAGGCCTCCGGCCAGGGCGAACGCCGCACGGTAACCATCTGCCGGGGTGGCTGCGCCGCCGATCAGGAATCCGGACACTGCCGGTGCGAACACGCCTCCTGTGGTGAGGACGGCGTTGGCGATGGCGAGGTTGGCGCCGCGCTGGCCAATGGTGGTCAGTTCTGCCACGACCAGGTAGGTGATGGCGAAGAGCGCCGGTGCGGTACCGAAGCCGAAGACCATCAGGGCGATGGACAGAAGGGGGGCGGTGGTMATTGTCGCCCCTAGCAGGCAGGCCCCGGCGAAGGCGCCAGCACTCCCGAGTACCCAGCCGCGGGCCTTCCTGGTGGGAACGCCTTTAAGGTGCAGGCGCTGGGTCAGAGCGCTGAGGCCGATAGTGGCAATGGTGCCCCATGCTGCGGGCAGAGCGATCATGGCACCGGACTGCTGCCCGCTGAAGCCGAGGACGTTCTGGAAGTAGGCAGGTCCCCAGGACATGGCGAGGGTGAAGGTCCAGTAGCCGAAGAACGAGGCCAGGACCGCGAAGATCCAGCTGGGGGAAAGGATGGTGCGCCAGTAGCGGATCTTGGTTTCGGTCACCACAGGAGCCTCTTGCGGTGCTATGCCGTCGATTTCCTGTTCTGCTTTCCGGCTCGTGTAAGGGCCTTCCTTGCCCACGATGACCCAGAAGACAGACCAAACCAGTCCCGCGATGGCCAGCACGGCAAAGGCGGTCTGCCACCCAAATTGTCCGATGACCCACGCCAGGACCGGGGCGAACGCCACAATGCCCAACGTCACGCCGGACGATGCCAGCGCGGCGGGGGTGGCGCCCTTCTTCTCGGGGAACMACTTGTAAATGCCATGCATTAAGACCGGTGCCAGCGGGCCCTCGCCGGCGCCGAGCAGCAGGCGGCTTGCCCAGAGCGCGGGAAGGGAGGCGAACAGCAGGATGGGAACCTGTGCCACGGACCACAGCAGGCACAGGACCAGCAGGATCCACTTGCTAGATACCTTGTTGGCGATGGGGGCAGCAACGATMTGGGCCACGCCGAAGGTAAGGAACATGGCACTGCCCACCAGGCCAAACTGTTCAGGCGTGATGCCCAGCTGTTTCATCAGGGGGACGGCGGCGATGCCGAGGACGGCCTTGTCAGCCCAGCTGAGCATCATCAGGAAGAGGAGGCTGAACGTCATGAACCAGCCGTAGCGGTTGCGCTTGGCCMGGGACCAAGTCCGGGGATCGCGGGAGGTCGCGGAGCCCGGCGTCATACGGGGAGTTTCAGACACAGTTTGCCCAATCGTTGAAGGGGAGTCTTTGCCGGTTTCACCGGCGTTTCCTCGACTCTAGGCTCGTGTGACCGGCCTTACATTTGAGCTTTCCGTTGGGCGGAAAGCCACTTTTGGCAGTGGGGCACACCGCCGACGCTCCCGCCGTCGGCCCGTCCCAAGGAACACCAGCAGAGTCATCCCCAGAGTGCTCAATCCACATGTCAGCCACCAGGTGGCGCCCCAGCCGCCGGTGGTGGTGGCGAGCAGGGCAAACAACATGGGTCCCAGAAAGTTTCCCACGTTGAAGATCTGCTGCGTGAGCCCGAGCACGGCGGTGACAGAACCATTTGCGGGTGCGATGCGCACCGAGTAACTGGTCACCGCGGCAGGGATGAGGCCCCCGACGGCGGAAAACAGGGCGATGAGGACAACCTGGACGAGGATGCCGTTCGCGACGTCGTCCCAGCCGACGGCGAACGTGGCCACGGAAGCGGCGGACATCGACAGGAAGGTCCAAAAGATAACTCTCCGCTCCGACAGGCCCCGCTGGATCAGCGGACCGGCGCTGAGGGCCCCGATGGCGTTCACGCCTCCGACTATGGCGCTGAGTATGCCCGGCCACGGACCGTTGAGCCCCGCTGCCCGGTAAATTGAGGGCAGGAAGCCGAGTACCGCCATCCACTGCGCCGTGTAGCAGGCGAAGACCAGGCCTATGATCCATGGCCGGCGGGTGGAAACGGTTCGGCCAACCCGCAGCAGCGCCGGCCGGAGCCCGGCCTCGGCAGGGGGCACATCCTTCKGCACCCGGCGCAGCAGCAGCGGCACCGGGAGAAGCGTGAGAATAGCCATGACCAGCCACCATTCGCGCCAGCCTGCCGTCTGTAGGAATAACGCACCCGCGGCCAGGCCGATCAGCGTGGCTGTTCCCTGGAACGTGGCCCAGCTTGCCAGTGCAATGTTCAACCGCCGGGGCGGGGCCACTTTGCGGATGAGGGCAGGGGCGACGACCACGGCCAGCAGGAAGCCGACGCCCTCCAGGGTGCGGGCTGCCATCAGCCATTCGGTGCTGGGGGCGGCAGCGCCTAGCACGGAGGCGGCGCTGAGCAGGACCAGGCCGGAGATGAGGAGACGGCGCAGGCCAGCCGTTTCACCGGCCACGGCCGTGGCCAGGCCACCGACTACGCTGGCCAGCTGGATGATGCCGAGCAGCAGGCCGGCCTGGATTAGTGAGGTGCCGAGATCCGCCTGGATGCCGGCCAGGGCGGCCGGAAGTTTCCAGATGTGCATGGCCGCCGCGATGCCCGCAACGAGGACGGCAAGCCAGGCCCCGTCCGCCGTCGACTTTGTGTMATCGAGTGGGGTGGTGTGCGACGGCAGTGCCAAGAGTGGTCCTTCCTGCAGGTGAGGGGGGTTCCTTAGGGCAGGGCGATGTTAGGCGGGCGCCAGGACGGGACTGCCGATGCGGAACCGCTGGCCGCTGACGGCTACGTTCACAGGGCCATCAAAGGTTGAGGCGGCACGGCCGCGCCACCACTCCGGCTCCGCACGCCCGGCCAGGTGTGAAAGGACAAGGCGCCCCACGCCGGCGGCGGTAGCCACCCGGCCGGCTCCCTCCGGCGTGGTGTGTGCGATCTGCTRGTGGTTCAGGAACTCCGGTGCGAAGCCCTTGTCTGCATAGAAGTCCAGGTTGACCGCTTCATGTACCAGGACGTCCGCTCCTTCGGCGAGCAATGCCATGGCCTCGCATTCGGCCGTGTCACCGGAGAACACCACAGAKCCGGCGTCGGTTTCGAAGCKGAATGCCAGCGCAGGCCGTACGGGCGGGTGCTCCACCAGGATGCCGGTGACCTTGACCCTGTCATCCTCGTAGACGTCAAAGGGGCGGCCCGCCGCCGGTGACTTATGTGCGGGCGTGGCCAGTTCCACAGTGTGCACCAGGGAGACCAGGTCCGGGCGGGCCTCGTCATGGACCCGGATGTCGATGTCGTAGKAGAAGGCTTTCAGCGAGTGGGACACCAGTTCACCTGTGCCGGAAAGCCCGGCGCCGCCGTCGCGGGTGGCGTCCTTGCCCGGGCCAACAATGGAGACAGGGCCGGTGAAGCCCTCCACCGGGTTCCCCCAGTTMCATAGCAGGAAGCCGGGAAGTTCCACCACGTGGTCCGAGTGCAGGTGGGTGACAAAGCCTGCCACGAAGTCTTTGCCCCGGAGTCCTGCCTCGTGGGCGGCGCGGGAGCAGCCGAGGCCGAAGTCCACCATGTAGAAGGCATCGCCCACTATCAGTGCGCTGGAGATGCCGTTTTCCGGTCCGCGGATGGCCGGGCCGGCGGCGGTGCCGAGAGTGATCAGTTCGACGCTCACAGGAAAGTCCTTCTGCAGAGTTTTGGGGTCAGGAGTGGGGGCGGCCATTGATGACGCGGGTTTCCAGGTATTCCTCCAGGCCCCAGCGGCCGCGTTCACGGCCGATGCCGGACGCTTTCCAACCGCCGAATGGGGCGTCGGGTTCCACTAGGGTGTGCTGGTTGATCCAGACCGTTCCGGCCTCAATGCGTGAGGCGGTGGCATAGGCGCGCTCCTGGTCCGGGCTCCAGACGGATGCGCCGAGGCCGAATTCCCCCGCATTCAGCCCCGTGATCGTCTCATCGAGGTTGTCGTAGGCCACGATGGGCAACGCCGCTCCGAACTGCTCCTGTTYCACCAGGTCCATGCCCGGTTCGGCGTCGACCACCACCGTGGGGGCGAGGAAATAGCCGGGCAGGTCGCAACCGGAGGTGCCGCCGGTGATGATGCGGGCGCCGGCGCCTACGGCGGAGTCAACCAGGCCGTGGACCAGCTTGAGCTGGGACTCGTTGTGCATCGGGCCCATGGTGGTGCCGTCCGCAATGCCGTGGCCCAGCACATGACGGGCTGCCTCGGCGGCGATGGCCTCAGCCAGTTCCGCGCTGCGGCTGCGCGGTACATACACACGCTTGACMGCCATGCAGACCTGGCCAGCATTGCGGAAGGCGCTGCCGACAATGCCGCGGGCGGTGACAGCGATGTCCGCGTCGTCCAGGACGATGGCAGGATCGTTTCCGCCGAGCTMCATGGTGACGCGCTTGACCGTTGAGGCGGCCTGCTGGGCGATGGAGATGCCCACCTMCGTGGAGCCGGTGAAGGAGATCTTGCGGATGTCAGGAGAGGTGCTCAGGGCCAAATTTACGGTCCGCCGCGAACTGGTCCGGGCCTGCAGGACGCCGGCCGGAAGGACCTCGTTGAGGAGATCCACCAGCGCAAGGGTGGACAAGGGCGTGGACGGCGAAGGCTTGGCGATCACAGTGCAGCCGGCCACGAGGGCAGGGGCCAGTTTCACGCAGAGCAGGGAAATGGGGAAGTTCCACGGCGTGATGGTGCCAACAATGCCCACGGGCCGGTACTGGACCTCCAGGCTGCGGTCGGMGCGCGGGTTGAGTTGCTGGGCTTCGTCCCACTCGAGGTCGKCGTAATATTCGAAAAGGCCTGCAGCCACGGAGAACTCACCGGCAGCATCGGCCTTGGGCTTGCCTTGTTCCCGGGAGAGCAGGGTGGCCAGCGTGTCCAGGTCACGGCGGATCAGTGCGGCGCATGCATGGAGGGCGCTGCGGCGCGTTTCCCGGTCCGTAGCCCAGCCGGCGGACGCTGCGCGGGCGGCCGCTACCGCCACCTCAACGTCCTGCGCGGTGTTGTCTGGAGCGTGTCCAACAAGCTCAAGGGTGGCCGGGTCATGGACCTCGTACTGGGCTGCCGTCATGGTTTGTCCTTTCGGCCGGGAGGKAATTCTTATCCCAGTGTCATGGCACCGGTCACAATTTGCGGGGGACCTTTCCGTCCAACGGAAAGCGCTCCGCGAGGAAGGGAGTCAGCTTGCCACTATGGAGTGAAGCACGTCACGCACTTACCAGGAGTCCCCATGTCCCAAGAGCAACTGCCCATCGTACTCACCGGCGTTTCCTCCGGAATCGGGGCCCGGGCGGCCCGGATCCTCTCCGGCCGCGGCGTCCCGCTGATCGGCATCGACCGTAACGCGCCAACGGAGTTCAGCGGCACGTTTGTCCAGGCGGACCTTTCGAGTCAGGCCGGCATTGACGCCGCCGCGGCAGCAGTCGCGGCTGCAGCACCGAATGGCATCGCGGGACTGGCGAACATCGCCGGGGTCCCTGGCACAGCACCGTGGCGAACCGTGCTGGCGGTCAACGTCTTCGGCGTCCGCGGGCTGATCCGGGCGCTTGCACCCTTGCTTGGCGAGGGGGCAGCCGTGGTGAACCTCGCCTCCAGCGTTGCCGTGAACTGGCGGGAGGTCAAGGCAAAGTGCTCTGCTTTCKCGCTTGCTGACGATGAGGCCGTCGCGCTGGAGTCCGTTGCCGGCGACGCGGAGATCACCGGCGAGTCCTACCTCTTCTCCAAGCAGTGCGTCCGGTTCCTCACCGAGCACCTGGCCGCCGAGCTGCTGCCGCAGCGCATCCGCGTCAACAGCGTCAGCCCGGGACCCGTGGCCACCCCCATCCTCGAAGACTTCAAGAAAGACCACGGACGCGACAAGGTTGAGGGCGCCGGCGCCCTGCTGGGCCGCTTCGGCGACCCGGACGACATCGCCCCCGTCATCGACTTCCTCCTCCGCCCCGAATCGGGCTGGGTGAACGGTTCGGATATCCGCGTGGACGGCGGTCTGGGTGCGTACCGCGGCTCCGGCCTCGCCGCTGTGGCCGGCTGAACGCCGTGGCCACACGGCGGATGCATTAACGTACGACGCCGGTGCCTCGCCTTTTCGCGCTAGGGGGCACCGGCGTCGCGCCTAAAATGGCAGGACGCAGCGCTACGCGACGTGCAGCGCTCTCCAGCACTCAGAAGGGTGACCCATGGCAAACGCTGCCCCGGCAGGCCGGACCACCCGGCGCCCGGGTGCGACGGCCGCGCCCAAGCGTCCGGCAGCCGACGGCGGTGCTGCCGACCGCCAGGCGGCCAGTGTCACCTCACGCGCCCTCGCCCTGTTGGGCACCTTCGACGCCGAACACTCCGTCCAAAGCCTCAGCTCCATGGCCCGGCGCGCAGGGCTGCCGGTGGCCACCGCACACCGCCTGGCCGGTGAGCTGGTGGCGTGGGGCGGCCTGGAGAAGGTGAACGCCGAATACCGCGTGGGCCAGAGGATCTGGCGGCTGGGCCTGCTGGCGGCGGCGCAGCAGAACATCGCCGAGGTGGCGGCTCCTTTTATGCAGGACGTCCTTTTTGTCACCCACAACGTGGTGAATCTGTTCATTCTGGACGGCGAAGAGGTCCTGCTGGTGGAGCGGATGTCCGGGACCGGCGCGGGCCAGCCGTTCCGGCGCGTGGGCGCACGCCTGCCGCTGCACGCAAGTGCCGCAGGCAAAATCATGCTTGCCTACGGGGCCAAGGACCTGTTTTCCTCCGCTATCCAGCGGCTGGAGCCGCATACGCCCCGGACCATCACACACCCCGGGCAGCTGGCCGCCGAGATCGAGCGGGTCCGCGCTAACGGTTACGCCACCACTGAGGAGGAAGCCGGCCCGGACAACTACGGTCTGGCTGTCCCGGTCTTCCTGCCGAACAAGCAGGTGGTGGCCGCGCTAGGAATCGTCACCCGGGGGCGTCCGGCACCGGTGGGGAGTGTGGTTCCCGTCCTCAACATCGCCTCGCGGGKAATCGCACGGCGGCTGGGCGTGGAGCATCTGCCGCAGTAGTTCTGGCCTGTACGCCTCCGACCGGCMAATCTTTCCGTTGGATGGAAAGATTTTCATGACCTGTGTCGTGGAACACCTAACCTCAAGTAAGCCCTTAAAGAGGCCGGACCTCCGGCCCAAGCCTGCTCGGCAGGCGAGCCGTTCCAAAGGAAGTGAAGACCCCATGACTGCATCTGCAGGAGCCACCATCGACGCCGTCGTCGATCAGGTGGACATCGTGGCCGGCCAGGTGGTCTCCCTGGTGCTGCGGCGAGCCGACGGCCAGCATTTTCAGCCGTGGCAGCCCGGCGCGCACATCGATGTCCATGTGGGCGACGGCTTGGTGCGCCAGTATTCCCTGTGTTCATCGCCGGAGGAGCTGGACCACCTGCGGATCGGTGTGCTGCATGTGCCTGATTCCCGGGGTGGGTCAAAAGCGGTGCATGCACTGCTGGCCGGAACGCCACTGACCATCTMAGAGCCACGCAACAACTTTCCGATGCGTGAGTCGCGGCGCTACCTCTTCCTCGCAGGTGGCATCGGTATCACGCCGCTGATTCCGATGCTTGAGGCGGCCGAAGCTGCCAGCAAGGAATGGACCCTGATCTATGGTGGCCGGAGCCGGAACACTATGGCCTTCGCCCAGCAGCTGGAGKACCGGTACGGCCCGGACCGTATCCGCATCTTTGCCGAGGACGAGGTGGGCCGCCTCGACCTTGACCAGATCCTCGGCATGCCCCGGGCACACATGCTGGTGTACGCGTGCGGTCCGGGCGGGCTGCTCGGCGCCATTGAAGAACGCTGCATGGGCTGGCCTCCGGGCGCCCTGCACACCGAACGCTTCGTGGCATCCACACTGGGCGCCGCGTCGGCCAACGCACCGTTTGAAGTGGAACTGGCCAGGACCGGGACCACTGTGACCGTCCMGAACGACAAGACCATCCTCGAAGCCGTGGAAGAGGTGGGCGTGCGAGTCCTGTCCTCCTGCCGTGGCGGTTTGTGCGGCACCTGTGAAACCCAGATCATCTCGGGTGAGCCCGAGCACCGCGACGCAGTGTTATCGGAAGAAGACCGTGAAGCCGGCGAGGTCATGCTGGTCTGCGTCTCCCGCGCCGCCGCCGGTTGCCCGCGCCTCGTCCTGGACCTCTAGCCACCTCACCTATCCACCCAAGTTCTTCCTCACCAGGAGTGTTTCCCATGAGCGTTACCACCCATGAAGCCAATGTATTGGGCGAGGACCCTTTCGACACGGCGAACCTCCTGGACCCGTACCCGTTCCTGGGACGACTCCGCGACGCTGGCGCCGTCTCCTACCTGGAGAGCACCGGCAGCTATGCCGTGGCGGGCTATCAGGAGGTCTACGAGGTCCTCACCGACTTCGAAACCTATATCTCCTCCGGTGGCCTGGGTCCCAGGGACATTCGCAAGGACTCGGGCTGGCGCCCGCCGAGCATCCTCGAATCGGATCCGCCCATCCACACCGTGATGCGCCGCGCGCTGACGGGTGTCATTAATCCAAGCGCCGTCCGTGCCCTTCGCGAGCCGTTTACACCGCCAGCTGTGGAGCTRACCGAGCAGCTGGCGCAACGCGGGACTTTCGACGCCATCACGGACCTCGCCGAAAAGTACCCCCTGCGTGTCTTCCCGGACGCGGTGGGGATTCCCGACGTCGGACGTGAACATCTGCTGCCGTACGGCAATATGGTGTTCAACGCCTTCGGCCCGGAGAACTACATCTTCAAGCAGGCTTTCGCCCAGGGCGACGAGCATGCTGCCGCGGTGATGCGGAACTGCCAGCGTGAAAACCTTGACGACGTCGGCTTCGGCGCCCAGATCTGGAAGCGCGTGGAGGACGGGCTGATCTCGGAGCAGCAGGCCACGCTGCTCGTCCGCGCGCTGCTGTCCGCCGGCGTGGACACCACCATCTTCGGCATCGGCAACACCCTCTCCGTGCTGGCACGCTACCCCGAGGCTTGGGCCCAGCTGCGGGAAAACCCCAGAATGGCMAAATTTGCCGTTGACGAGGCGCTGCGGCTGGAATMGCCGTTCCAGAAGTTCCACCGGACCGTCGCCGTGGACACCGTCCTCGGCGGTGTGCACCTGCCTGCAGGTGMCAAGGTCCTGGTGTTCCTCGGGGCCGCAAACCGTGACCCGCGCAAATGGGGCGAGAACGCCGATGACTTCGATCTCAACCGCAATGCGTCAGGCCACGTCGCGTTCGGAATGGGCCTGCACCAGTGCGTCGGGCAGCCGATCGCCCRGCTCGAAATGGAAATCGTCCTGCAGCAGCTTCTGGAACGGGTGGCGACCATCGAGCCGGAGGGTGCCCCGGTGCCGATCCTGCACAACGTGCTCCGAGGCTTCGAGTCCCTGCCGGTGCGGATCACGGCCGGGTAGATCTCCTAGCTTTTCGCGGTGCTGTCTTGACCTCCCTTACGCGCACAAGCCGCGGGGRYCCGCCGTGCAGGTGGGGCGTGGCGGGAACTGCCCCCAAGATGAACGCCATTCAAAACGCCCACTTCCCGCAAATTCCGGACGCCGATAACGGACGTTTCGTCAACCTAGGCTGACGTCGTCACGGCTATCGACCGCAGGCAGGGACTCACAGTCTCCGGTGGTGACAGACTTCCCCGTCTTCGTAGCCGTGCTCGATTCCTGACAGACCGCGGCCTGGGGATCCCCTAGCCAGGGTCCGGCCGAGAACAGGCACTTGTTGCCTGCCCCGCTGCACCAGGTCCACGGAGAATAGTTGGGCAGAACGTTTGCTCAGTCACTGTCTGCACAAACCGCCCCTTTCCTGACGGGGGAACGCTGGCGGGCGTCTACTGCGAAGTGGCCGGTTGGTGCGGTCTACGGGCTACGTCGTCGTCGAGCTCAACACGGGCAAATTCCAGCCCGAATATGCCGGCAAACTCAATTTCTACGTCGTGCTGGCCGAACGCAGGTTCGGCCGCAACAGCCTCGGGCCCGCGACCTCGCTCATGGCTGTAATCAGGCGTCTCCAGGCCGTTGCAGACGTTACACACTTGCAACAGCCGGGACACCGCGGCGAAATCGGCCCGGGATGATACTTGGATTATGCCCTCCCGGGGGCAATCTCATGCAGGCATTGGGGACTACTCGAAGGACCGCGCCGATGCCCACTCCGCTTAACCAGTCGCTCGCTGACTCCGCACTGCTGACCAAATCGCTGCCGCTGGGCCTGCTCCGGGCCTTTGTGCAGACTGACGCCGCGGACGACGGGCTGACCCCGCAACTGCTGGCCGAACTCAAGATCCTGGCCCGCACGCCCGGGCTGCTCGTGGCATGCAACTACGGGGGAACCCTCTGCACCGCGGAGGGMATCTCGACCGAGACCCTGCCGCTGGGCAGCGCCGCCATTGCGCTCCGGGCGTTGGCCGCCCTCCCGAATACCCATGCCGCCGTCGTATCCGGCCGGTCGCTGCGCGATCTCGCCGCCGTCTCACGCCTGCCCGCCGAGGTGCATCTGGTGGGCTCGCACGGTGCCGAGTTCGACATGGGCTATGCCCACAGCCTCTCGCTGGCCACCGAGTCCGTGCTCCAGCAGGCCCACCAGGCGCTCGCCGAAACGGTCGGGGCCCACCGGGGCATCACCATTGAACGCAAGCCGGTCGCCGTCTCCGTCCACACCCGCTCCGCGGCGCCGGACATCGTTGCCCTGGCCACCCGGCAGGCGTCGGACATTGCCCAGGCGCACGGGCTGCACTTCATCGTGGACGGCTCGGTGCTGGACCTTTCCGTCGTCGAACCGTCCAAGGCCACCGCCTTGGAGCACCTGCGCTCCGTGCTCGGTGTCAGTGCCGCCCTCTACGCCGGCGACGCCTCCAGCGACGAGCTGGCCATGGCGACGCTGCGCGGGCCGGACATGGCGCTGCGCGTGGGGGAGGGGCCAACAGTGGCGGCCCACCGGCTCCGGGACCCGGAGTCGTTCGCCCGCGTCCTGGCGATACTATTCGAGCTGCGGCGGGCGTGGCTTTTCGGCGAGGACGCCGTTGGCCTGGAACGGCATTCGATGATCGGCAACGGATCCTCCACCGCGCTGATCACGCCGGATGCGAAAATCTGCTGGATGAGCCACCCGCTGCCGGACTCGGGGTCGCTGTTCGCCCACTTGCTCGGCGGTGACGCGGCCGGCCACTTCTCCGTGGAACCGGCGAAGTCCTCGCAGGTCCTGGGCCAGCGCTACGTGGACAGCACCATGATCGTCGAAACCCGCTGGGCCGACGTCACCGTGACGGACTATCTGGAACCGGCGCCGGCGGGCATCACCAGCCTGGTTCGGGTGCTTTCGGGCACCGGCACGGCCCGGATCGTGTTCGCCCCGCGGCCGGACTACGCGAATGCGCCGTTCAGCATGGAGGCGCGCGGGACTGAGCTGCACGTGGTGGGAACCGCGGATCCGATCATCCTGCGGGCGCCCGGCGTGAGCTTTTCCATCACGTCGGACGGCCGGCACGCCACCGCGACGKGCGACGTCGACCTGCGGGACGGGCCCGTGGTCCTGAACCTGCGCTGCGGCGATACCGAACCGCAGCCTGCGGTGGCCGAAGACGAGACGGAGCGGCGCTCCGCCGTCGCGCATCATTCCCGGCGCTGGGTCCATGAGCTGCAGATGCCGGGCGTGAAGCCGTCGCTTGTCCGCCGGTCCGCGCTGGTGCTGCGTGCCCTGGTTCACGAACCCACCGGCGCGGTGCTGGCCGCGCCCACCACCTCGCTGCCGGAGGGAATCGGCGGAACCCGGAACTGGGACTACCGGTACTGCTGGCTGCGGGACGGGTCCATGACGGTCAACGCCCTCGTGGACCTCGGATCCACGGCCGAGGCCGAGGGTTTCCTGGCCTGGCTGGGCCGGATTCTGGATCACGCCCCGGGCCCGGAGTGGCTCCATCCGCTGTATTCGGTGACGGGGGCGCCGCTGTCCACCGAGGCCATCATCGAGAGCCTGCCAGGCTATGCGGGATCACGCCCGGTCCGGATCGGCAATGCGGCCGACCACCAGGTGCAGCTGGACGTGTTTGGCCCGATTGCCGAGCTGATCGACGCCCTCAGCTCCCGCCAGGGTGTGCTCTCCGACGACCACTGGGAGCTGATGGTTCAGATGGCCGCGGCCGTGCTGGCCCGCTGGCATGAGGCGGACCACGGCATCTGGGAGGCCAGACGGGCGCCACGTCACCATGTCTACACGAAGGTCATGTGCTGGGTGGCGCTGGACCGGGCGCTGCGCACGGCCGGCCGGCACGGCCGGGAACCATTGCCGGCGTGGGAGTCCACGGCGGCGACCATCCGCGAGGAAGTCCTGCGCGAAGGCTGGGACGAGTCGGCGGCTTCCTACACCGTGGCCTACGACAGCCCGGACCTGGACGCAGCCGTGCTGCACATCGGGCTCTCCGGCCTGCTGGACGTCAACGACCMCCGCTTCCTGGCCACGGTCACGGCGGTGSAGCGGGAACTGAGGGTGGGTCCCACCGTGTTCCGCTACAGGTACGACGACGGCCTGCCGGGTCTGGAGGGCGGCTTCCACATCTGCACGACGTGGCTGATCGAGGCCTATATCGCCGTGGGCCGGATCGAGGAGGCCTGGGACCTCTTCGACCAGCTGGTCAACCTTTTCGGCCCCACGGGGCTGTTGCCGGAGGAATACGATCCTGGCACGGAAACCCACCTGGGCAACCATCCCCAGGCCTACTCGCACCTGGGCTTCATCCGCTGCGCCCGGCTCCTGGATGAACACCAGAAGAACTGATCAGCAGCCCAGTCCCTGACAGACTGCAGGCGGGCCGGTGGTCCGCACGCCGGCCGGAGCTACTCGCAGCCGACGCCGTCCCCGTCGCGGTCCAGCTTGCTGCTGTACCCCGGCTGGCCGACGTGGATGGGTGCCKCACCGGCKGCGCGGACCGCGGTGCAGTTTGCGTAGTACACGCCGGCCGCCGGTGCTGGCGCGGGTGCGGGGGCCATCTGGACCTGCGCCGGGACCGGCTGCGGCGCTGGCTGCTGTGCCGGCTGCTGTGCTGGGGCTGGGGCGGCCTGCGCGGGAGCGGTGGCCGGCTGGTTGGTGGGCGCCAGAGCATTCGGGCAGTCGGACAGGACCCGCGCCATGGCATCGTGCTCGGCCTGGGTCACCCAAAGGCCGTAGCTGGACTTCACCGAAATTTGGCGGGCGACGTAATCGCAGCGGTAGGCCTTGTTCGGCGGGAGCCAAGTGGCGGCGTCGCCGTCGCTCTTGCTTTGGTTGGCGGGGCCGTCCACCGCCAGCAGGTTCAGGGGATCATTGGCGAAGGAGAGCCGCTGCCCGGGGCTGAGTTGTTRCGCGCMCTTCTGCCAGGCGTCGCTGAGGGCCACGACGTGGTCGATCTGGACTGCGGTGCTGGTGGCGTTGCCGCGCAGGAAGTTGATGGCGGCGGCCGTGTAGGGGTCGTTCAGGACGCCTGAGAGGACCACGCAGTCCCGCGTTCCGGGCTTGAGCGCGACGGATTTGAGGTCGCGGCGGAGCACATCATTACGGGTATCGCAGCCGTTGTGGTCGACGTCGGACCACGCCGGGCCGAACTGGTCGCGGGAATAGCCCGTCTTCGGCGCACGGCCCTTGACGGGGAGCGTCGCCAGCACCGCGAGGGCCTTGCTGGCGAACGCGGGCTGCTGGTGCGGGGCGTCGACGCCGGGGGCATCGACTCCGGGGGGCGTGTCGGGATCCAGCGGTGTGCTGTCCGCGCTGGCCGTCGCCGTGGCAGAGGCTGCCGCGGTGCCGGGGCCGACGACGCCGGTCCCGGCGGCCGGGGTTAGTGTCCCGGGGCCGGCGCACGCCGACGTCGCCACGAGCAGCAGGCCCGCGACGCCGCGGGCAATCCAGTCGACCGCGCCGATCTTCCGCCCGCGTGTGGCCTGTGCCCCGCGGTCAGATGCGGGACCGCTGCTGGCCGGGACACTGAGTGATCGGCTACTGCCTGATTGGACGCCGGCTGCTTCGACG
>NZ_JBFTHK010000018.1:0-42800 GCF_056394205.1 Arthrobacter sp. 10T413_2
GCGCTGGACAAGGATGCCTCTACCGGCAGGAGTCAGACGGGCATTACGGTGGACCATGAAGACCTCTTAGTCGCTAGGTGTGTGTGGTAACCACCAACCTAAGAGGTCTTCACCCTTTCACCGTGTAACCAACGTCCTGGCTGAGTACACCTAGCAGCAGGACCGGCACCGGTCAGTGGTGGTTCATTGGTGCGGGTCAACATCTGGCGGAGCGACTCTGCGAGTGCCGGTCCTGCCGTCAAAATGCTGGTCGACTGCGAAGTGAGCGCCGCCCCGCGAATATCGGTTGTCGAGGCGCCGGCCTCTGCGGCCAGCACGCTGCCAGCGACCCAGTTCGACTGGTCCGCCCCGAAGGCCCAGAAGGCGTCGATTCTGCCGTCAGCGACCCAAGCGAGCTGTAGGGATGTCGGTCCCAGGTTGCGGACCGCGCCGACGGTATTCAGTGCGGCGGTGTATGCGGCACCGGCCAGGGCGTTCGAGTGCCCGTCTTGGTTCTGGCCGGGCGCATGAGACGTGGCGACGAAGGCGTCCGCAAGGTCGGATTTTGGCGATGCGCTCATGGGGCGCCCGTTGACGGTGGCTCCTTCTCCGATCGAGGCGTGGAACATCTCGTCTTTGGCGGGGTCATAAACCCATGCTGACACTGCCACGCCGTCGGTGATGAGGGCTAGTGAGATGCACCAGGCGTTCATGCCCTGGAGCAGCTGGACTGCGCCGTCGATAGGGTCGCAGACCCACCAAGAACCTGAGTGGAGTAGCCTGCCGGGCCGTCCTGTCTCGGCTTCGAGATCGAGCCATCCAATTTCGGGGGCGACGTCGGCCAATGCGTCACGGACCGCCTTGGTGGCGGCCGTGTTGATGTCCTGGAACTGCTTGAAGAACTCGGCGCGGTCGCTGGGCGGAGTTGACGGAAGGCGAAATGAACGGATGACGTTTGCTGCCGCTTTGAGAGCGGCTCGGACGGAGTCGAGCTGGACCATGTGCGTTCCTTCGTTAAGTAGTCGAGAACCCAAGCCTCTTCCGCGGACCAACCCGGCGCCTGGTAATGAGCCTAAAGTGAACGGGTTCCGCCATATATGATCGGCTAGTGAACAAATCCGCCATTCTGGACGAGGACGATCGGCGGATCGTGTGCGCGCTGCAGCTTGATGGCCGGGCGTCGGCTGCTGGCATAGCCGACGTCTTGGGCCTGACCGAGCGGACGGCCGTGCGGAGAATCAACCGACTCTTGGACTCCGGGACTGTCCGGGTGATCCTTCCGCAAGTCGTCGCACCGGAAACTGAGTCAGTCACCGCGATTCTTCGCGTGCGGGTCCTGAAGGGGAAGGTTGTCAGGATCGCGTCGGCGCTGGCCCGTCGGGACGATGTTCAGTTCGTGGACATCATGGAAGACGGGCAAGAGATCGTGGCCTCGAGCATGACTTCCTCGCCGTCCCGAGCGCGTGCATTGCGGGCCGGGCTCGCCTCTGCGGGCGACATAGTCGACATCAGGAGCCACACCGGCTTACATCGATATGCCGACCCCGCATCATGGACGTTGGGACTACTTTCCCCCGAAGAAGTTGCCGCCCTCCGTCCGCTTGGGCATGACGTGACTCCCGTGTGGGCGGCGGACGATCCCGAGGTTCGAGAGCTGCTCGCTGCGAACGCGCGGTCTTCACTTGCTGACCTTGCCCGCAGGTCATCCACGCCGATATCAACGCTGCGCCGGCGCGTGGAGAAGCTATCGGCGAACGGGCTGCTTCGCACGGTCACACTTGTCGACCGTGAGGCGCTCGGCCTCAAGGTTGATGCCAACATCAGCTTGACCGTCCCGCCCGCCGCCGTGAACGAGGTAGGGCAGGCCTTGGCCCTGATGCCGGGAATACACGGCGTAGCGGCAATGACCGGAACGCCCAACATGTTCCTGGCTTATTACTGCGCGCACCTGCCAGCTCTGCACTTGTTCGTGACGGAGACACTAGGTTCTCTCGGGGTGGCTGCCGCCGAGGTAAGCCTGGTCGGCACCCCGGTGAAACGCGCCGGCGCCATACTGTCCGGGATCGGCGGTTCCTAGCGGTCAGCGATGACGCCGCAGCCTTCCTGTCAGCGTTATGCCGCGCGGGCGCGCGATCCTCATCAGGGCCGTTAGCTGGCGGGGCCGGTGGGCGAGGGAGGCATGGTTATAGCCGCGCTTCGGTTGGCGATGGTGATGACAATTCCGGCGATGATGGCCAAGGCGTAGAACCACGTCGCGGCGTTGAACACGGCGGCATAGGCGTTGGCCTCTGTCTGGTGTGTGCCAGTGCCTGCGGCCTTGCTGAACACCACGGTGAGCAGGGCGAGGCCGATGGAGCCGCCGAGTTGGTGGGCGGTGTTGACCAGACCGGATCCTGCGCCATTGTCTTCCGGGGCCACGCGCGACATTCCGAACTCTGTGAGCAGGATGATCGCGGCTCCCTGACTGGCGCCCAAAACGATCAGGGGCAGCAGGATGCCGGGGAAGTAGCTGGTGGTTGGGCCAATGGTGCTCAGCCATAACATCCCGAGCGCGGCGGTGATGAGTGATGCGAGCAGGAGCATGGGCTTGCCGATGAGGTTGCTGAGCGGCCGAATGACGTAGACCATCGCGAAGAACATTAGTGTGAGCGGGATGTAGGAGATGCCTGCGATGAATGCACTGAACCCGAGTATGTTCTGCAGGTATTGGCTGAGGAAGTAGAACGTGGAGAACATCGCGCCCACGATCAGGATCCGGATGAGGTACGCACCGGAACGGGTCGTGTCCTTGAAAAGACGCAGGGGAGTGATGGCCTGGGCTGCGCGGCGTTCAACGACGATGAACGTCGCGATGAGCAGAACGGCCAGAAGCAGCGGACCCCAGGTTACCGGCTGTTTCCAGCCTGCCTCGCTGGCATTGACCAACCCGAAGACCAGGGACGACATGCCGAAAGTGACAGTGAGTGCGCCTGGGATGTCGAAGTTGCCTTTGCTCCTGCCGGTCTCCGGAAGGAAGCGGGGTGCGAGCAGCAGGACGACGGCTCCGATCGGCACGTTGATCAGTAGCCCCCAACGCCACGAGAGCAGGTCGGTGAACACGCCCCCAACGATGATGCCAACGCTTCCGCCGGCACCGATCACGGCGCTGTATATACCGATTGCCTTCGACCGCTCTTCAGGCTGAGGGAAGGACTGGACCAACAGGGCCAGTGTTGCCGGAATCGCGAATGCGGAGGCGATTCCCTGCAGAACACGGGCAAGGATCATCACGCCGGCATTCGGTGCCAGCCCTGCAAGCAGCGACGCGACGGTGAACATTGCTACGCCTGCCATGAAGACCCGACGGCGGCCCAGGAGGTCACCGGCCCGGGCGCCCAGAAGGAGCAGGCCGCCGAACGCCAGTGCGTAGCTGTTCTGCACCCACGACAGCGATGAGGTGGTGAACCCCAACTCGCGCTCCAGATGCGGCAGCGCAGTGGTCACGATCGATGTATCCAGGACCATCATCAGCTGGCAGCCCATGATCACCGCCAGCACCACGCCCCGCGACCCGCGGCCGGTCGGGCCGGTCGGGGCCCCCACCTCGACGTCCGGTGTTGAACTACTCACGATGGGAACTCCTTTATAAGTAACTAGTTGGTTGCTTAACATGATGAAGCGGCGCAGAAGCGTTTGTCAACTAACTAGTTACTTGTTAGTGTCTGGGAGTGGCCCGAGATGCAGAAGCAACCAAGAGACGAATCCTGGACGCAGCCGAGGAAGAGTTCGCCAGGTATGGGATTGCGGGGGCGCGCGTTGATCGCATCGCCGACAATGCGCAGGCGAACAAGGCAATGCTCTACCGCTATTTCGACAGCAAAGACCGTCTTTTTGAAGAAGTATTCACGCAGCGCGTGCTCGCGTTTGTCGACGAGGCCGAGTTCGACGCCGCCGACCTCGCTGGATACGCGGGGCGCACCTTCGACGTCTACCAGAAGTATCCAAACATTCTCCGGTTGACGAACTGGTACATTCTGGAACGCGGTGAAGAGGGTGAGCTGGAGGAGCTTATGGCCGCCCACCGCCACAAGATCGCCCTTATCGAGCAGGCCCAGGTGGAAGGTCTCCTCCCGGCGGACCGGTCCGCCATCGAAATCCTGACCGCGGTGCGTGCCTTGGCGATGACCTGGCACACACTCACGCCTGAAATGAGCCGGGCTCAACTACCTGACGCCGCCGCACGGCGCGCCGCGGTCGTTGAAAACGTCCGCAGGCTCATTGCGCAGTGAGGCGACCGCGCGTCTTCTTGTAATAGGCGCGAGCTAACACGGTTGTGTTAACAAGGGGTTTGTTTTGATCCTGACGATCATCGTCGTGTGTGAGGTCGCCTTCTGGGTAGTTATCTTGTTGGGACTTCCTGCCCGGTACGTGGGCCGGGCGCCGCGGCTGGGTTTGTTCCTGCTTGCCCTGGCTCCCGTGGTCGATCTGGTCTTGCTCATCTCGACGGCGTTGCACCTTCAGTCAGGGAACGAGGCGACCTGGCACCACGGGCTAGCGGCGGTGCACATCGGCTTTTCGATCGCGTACGGGCACCGCATGATCGGCTGGGCTGATGCCCGGTTCGCCTATCATTTCTCCGGAGGCCCCAAGCCGGTCCGGTTGTCCGGCTGGGCACATACCAAATCGTGTTGGGCGGATGTGGCCCGCACCGCATTGGCGGCAGTGATCTCGGCAGGTATCTTGTTGCTACTGGCCTGGTGCGTCGCTGATGCCGGACGGACGGCGGCATTGCAGTCCTGGTATCCCATCCTTCTTATGCTGACTGCCATCGAAGTCTTTTGGGCGGTCAGCTACACGCTTTCTCCGAAGCGCGGCAGCGGGCCGAGGCGCAAAGTTGCGGCTGGGCGAGGCAGCCCTTAAGAAAGTTTTGCCAATTCTTTGCCAAGCAGGTCACTCCGGGCAAAGCGAAGGCCCCTGGTTCCCTTGTAAACAAAGGGAAGCAGGGGCCTCGCTACGTGGCGGTGACGGTGGGATTTGAAACCTCTCCGGTGCCAGCACTGGCAAGGAAAACCGCTAGAATCCGGGGAATTTCATCACTAGATATCACGGCAATTCATAGTGGATGTGCCCAAAATGTGCCCAAAATGTGCCCGCGTGCCATAGCGCGCGTCTCCTTGCTAGCGTCCGTGCAGCATCCTGGCCATGATCCCGGCAATCTTCCGGTGCCCGACGTCGGACGGGTGCAAGGTGTCGGAGTAGAGCCCCTGCCCAGCCGGGTCCGTGGTCGGACTCGGGATGTCCGGCAGATCCCAACGCAGGTCCAGGTACTTCACCTTCGGATCCGCGGCGGCGATCACTGCGAGCTGCGCCCCGTACGGTGCCCAGGTGGCGTCGTCTCGCCCGCTGCCCATGTACATGTTCACGAGGATAATTGAGCCGGTGAAGCCGCCAATGGTGGCGCGGGTGGACGCGATCAGACGCAGAATGTTATCCCGATACGTCAGGACGCTGGTGCCGGCGCTGTAGTCGTTGGTGCCCAGGCCGATGATGACTGCGGCGAACGGGCCCGCCGCTTTCAGCGCTGTTGCGGTGTTGTCGCTGTTGCCCTGGGTGAGCTGAGCCGAGGTGATGCCGTGCTTGGCTGCGTCCACAACCCGGACGCCCTTGGTTTCGTCGCCGTCATAGGTGAGGAGCCCCTGAGCGTACACATACTGCCCTGCGGCGCTTGATGCGTCCCGCTTGACCACCACCGTATGGACACCCTGTGTCAGTGCGCCCGTTGACCATGTGGCGGCATTGTTGGTTGTCCCGTTGGTGTTGACGACAACCGGGGTTCCACCGTCCACGCTGATGTTCATGACGCCGGTTGTGGTGGTCTTGGTATACATGAGCGTGGCGCTTGTGCCGGTGAACGTGAATGTCAGGATGGAGGTTGCATCCTCCAGACGAGCGGCCCGCCAGCCAAGGCCCCAGCCAAAGCCGGTCGTTACGGTGCCTGCCTGCGTGACGGGCTGGCCCGTTGCCGTGGTGGCGTACTTTGCCGGGATGAACGGGAACGTGGCGCCGCCCTGGTTTCCGACCTGGCGACGCAGGTAGGACTGTAGGACGGTCTGCCAACGGTTCGCGAGCGTCGTTGTGCCGGTGCCCTCCGTAATGGAATCGCCCACCGCGAGGATCTGTGCGGGCGCCGTGGTGCAGTCCCGGTAAGCCGTCCGCCAGTCGAACAGTGCCGGATCTTCCAGCCGATATTCAAGCCACTGCCGCCAGGTCCCCGCGGAGTTGTTGCGTAGCAGTGGCCGGGGCACGGTTTCCCACGTCGTGTACTGCTGAACCGTGCCGGTCCCGAAAGTCTTTGCGTCCAGGGATCCCACATAAGCGGTTGGCTGGTTCGTGCCGCTAGAAGACAGGATGCCATAGCTGCCGGGCGTGGTTAGCGTGTTGAAGTCCACGGGGGTAGCGATGTCGCCACGAGCCCACTTGCCGGCCTCCAGCGTCCCAATGCGCCCGTCCTGAGTAGACGGATTCCAGTTTGCAGCCGAATAGGAGGCGCTAGAGGTGAAGTTCACCTTGGCGGATACGATGTCGCCATTCGGCGCGATGACGCGCTGGCCCGCAGTGTAGGACGTAGACGCCTTCCACACGGGCACAAGCCCGGCAGTGTTCTGTGCCATCGTCGCCGCGGAACTGACCACGGAAGCATCGCCAGCAATGTAGCTAGACACAGCCGGCGGGACTGCGGAGGTGACGAGGGGCGATACGCGCCCGTCAATCTTCGTCGTCAGGTCCGTGTCCTGGAGACGCTGCGGAAGGCTAGTGTCCACTACCTTGATGAATGCGGGGATGGTGCCGTCCGCCCCTACGGAAACTATGGTGTTGACCATTGGTGGTTAGTCCTGTCGTTGGTCTGAAATTGGGTACAAAAAAGCCCGCCATGAGCGGGCTACGTGAAGTCTTCTGGTGCGTATGGGTGGCTATGCGACATTTGTAGGCAACCGTGCCGGCCCTGACTCGGCTGGGTAGTCTTTTTTATTCACAGCTTTTTCCACAGAAAGTCACACTGAGCGCAGGGCTCGGAGTTGGGCTAGCTTGCCCTGTACCGGCGCCGATTCCTGCTTCACGGCCAGGGCGCGGGCAAGATCCTTCAATGCGGACAGGTAAGCCGCTGTAAGCCGCGTAGACGGCCCACCTTCAGCCGCGTCCATCTGTGCCGCCAGCTCCTTACACAAGGCCAGCAGCGGGGCGTGAGCGTCCGTCAGCGTGCCCTTACCGGCCTTGATAGCCAGGTTCATAGCCCTGCCATGGGTTCCAATCATCCAAAGAATCCTTTTCTGAGTGGGCAAAAAATCGCGGAGAGAGGGAGTCAGCTCACCGGAGAAGCTGACCAGCCGTTAGGGCTGGCAAGATTCAGACCTCCCACCCGGTGCCGGGTCTGCCGTCCCATCTGTTAGAGATAGGACGGCAGACGGGTTGGGTGGCTGGTTAGGCCGGGTCAGAGATGGTGACGATGGACAGCGCGGACGGTGCCAGGACGCCGAGGCTCAGTCGTTCTTCGGCGATGACTTCGACCTCGTTGGAGCGGAAGCCGCTGCCGTATGCGTTGGTGCGGACTGACATCCCTTCACGCACCCAGACCTGGCAGGACTTGGCGAAGTTGGCAACGACGGCCTTACCCTGGGGAATCTCGGACGTGAGTACAACACGGGTTCCCCAGAGGGTTGCCGGGCCGTCCTGCGTCGGGTCGCCGGCGATGTATCCGCCGAGAGTTGTCTTGGTGCGACGGGCCTTGGAGTAGTCGAGCGGGTGCATGATGATGCCGTCCGGGTCGGTGAACCGTCCGGCTGCGCGGAGCTGGCTGCCGGCAATCTCTACGGCGTCGAGGATGGTGTCTCCAGCGAGGCGGGTGTAGGACTGGGTTCCGGTGACCTTCAGCAGACCCTTGAACTTGCTTGCGCCCGTGCCGAGCGCGTTGAGCAGTTCGTTGTTCTCGGCGTCGATGAGTCCGGCGATCATGTCAGCGGACAGAAGCTGCTGGAACGGGGCGAAGTCGGTCAGGGCTTCTTCGGTAACCTGCATCCAGTGTGCGAGCTTGGTAACGCCTGCCTGCGCCTTGGTGAAGGCGATGCCGGATTCGGGCTTCTGTGCGCCTTCGGCTACTGCTGCGGCGCCCGCGGTGCCGGTGGTGATGTAGTACTCGATTACGGCGGAGTTCGTTGCCGTGGTGGGCAGCAGGTCAAGGATTCGGGTGGGTTCCCGAGCTGCCAGGATCGGCGGCAGGAACTGCGAGGGCAGGAGCGCCGGGTCAAGGTTTCCGGAGGTGATTGCCGCCTTGGTCACGAACGGCATGCGGTCCTGTACCGACTTGAACAGGGCGAGCTGCTGGGTCGGGTCGAGGACGAGCGAGGGCGCCTGGCCGGTTACGCCCTTGGTGGTGGATCCGGTGGACGCGTAGGGGCTGTTGATGTCTTCCCCGCCGGACATGAGCCGCCCGGCTTCTTCGTGGAGCTTCAGGGTTTCCTGGTGCTGCTTCAGTTCGGCGGTGAGTCCGTCGAGCTGGTCCTTCTTGGCCGCGTTAGTCAGCGATTTGCTGCTGACGATGGCCTGGGATTTTGCGCCGAGTTCGGCAATGGCGCGGCGTGCTTCGATTGCGTTGGACATAGTTGTCTCCTGGTGAGGGTGCGCCAGAATTGGGCGCTAAAGGGTGAGGGTTGCCTGAAGTAAGCCCGGATTCGGGCATGAGAAAAGTTCAGGGGTGTTACGGGGCGTTCCGCTGGCCTAGCGTGCCCGGGTGAGCGTCAGACTGGCCGGTCTTGGCTCGTCGGTTGAAGATTGGACGGGGGTCTGGCAACGGGGGCCAATCCAGATCCGGAAGCGGGGGCCTAAGCGCCGGCGACGGGGGCTGGTTGACGCCGGAAGCAAACTCCGGAACATCTTTTCTACCTAAGACCATTCTATCGAACATATCTACGAATTAACAGAGCTGCGCGACCCAGTCGGGGCAGTCCTTTTCGTGCGTGACTCCGAGCGCCCGCGGCAAGGTGCCGTCACGAGCGATTACCTCAAGGTTTGCGGTGCAGTGCGGGCACTGCCAGAGAACGAGTTGGGCGGCGGCTTCGATCCGGCGCAGCTCATGTTCTATGGGCTTTGCGAGTGGCGGGAACCTGTAGTCAGCGTCGGGTAGGTCGGTCATTTGGTCTCCTGTCCTTTGGGGCGTGGCGGGAGCGTCTTGGGCGGCGGATACGATGACCGCGACTGACCCCGGTTCGGTGCTTGCTTCCGTTTGGTCTCGGCGGCTTGGAGTCTGATGGCGGCGTGGTAGCTGGACGGGCTGCTCATGATGCCGCGCCTTCGAGGCGGTCTGCCATGTCGTGCAACTGATCGGCGAGGGCGCGGGCTTCGGCGTAAGTCAGGTGGGCTTTGAGCCGACCGTTTCCGGACCATAGCCCGACTCCGGGGGTTTCGTTCCTGTCATGGTCTTTCCAGGTCCAGTAGCGGGCAGTGAGCGCGGGGCGCGTGGGTGTGGTCATTTTCTGTGCCTCCTAGACAATCCGCTTGATGGCGCCCGTTGACGGATCCATGTAGACGTTGGCGGTAACGCTGCTGATGGTTGATGCGCTGGTGTTTCTCAGTGGTCCGTCTACCCGCACGCCGGAACTGTCAACGTTCACTAGCCCGCCGGTGGCTTGAAGCTTCGCTGAGCTGCTGTCGATCTGCACCACGCTGCCGCCCTTGAACATCTGGACTGTTGTGGCGTCGGTGAAGACCTGGGCACCGTTAGAGAAGACAAGGGCACCGGATGAGACTGACGGGTCAATGGTCAGCGCCGAACCAACCTTGACCTTGCCGGTGGTGACGTTCAGGTCTGATTTGAGGGTTGTCACGTTTTCAACAGACAGGGTGCCCTTGATGTCCGTGGCGCCGTTGACGTGGGTGGGCCCGTTCAGTTTTGTGTCGCCCGTGACGGTGGCGCTCCCGGCGATGTTCGTGGGGCCGTTGAGGTCCGTTGTGCCCGTGAACGTGGTTTGCCCGGTCTGAGTGAACGTGCCCGTGAAGCTTGTCGGCCCCGACTGGGTGAACGTCCCGGTGAAGGTCGCTGTGCCGTTGACGATGAGATGGCCGTCCGAAATATTGAGAGCGCCTTGGTCGTAGACCTCGATACCGCCGCGCCCGATGGCTGCGTTGTTCATCGGGGATGCTGTTTCTAGGTCTCGGATCCGGCGGAGGATGTCGCGGATCTCGGCGGTGTTGTCGGCCAGGTTGTCGAACTTACCCATAGTTATCGTCTTTCGTTCATGGCGGGCTCTTTGCCGCTGGGGGTGATGGTGGTGCCGTTGCGTTCCGCTTCAGCCAGACGCTTGTAGAACTCGGCGCGTTCGGCGCTGTGCAGTGCACGTTCCCGCCATAAGGCGGCTTGTGCAGGCCAACCCCATTCGTCGGTGTCTGCGGCTTTGTAGGGGTCATAGGCCATTGGTACGGTTCCTTTTCTGGCGCTGTCGGTCTGCGCTCGCGGATGCTTTGTTTCCCACGGGGTCGGGGTGGAGTCCGCGGCCCGTGTGGGTTTCCGGGGCGTTGGTACGTGCTTGCAGCCGTTGACTCATCCGAAGGCACATTTCCCGCAAGTACCGGATTTCGCTTTCGTAGCTTTCGGGCGTGCGGGTCATTCGGGCACCTTTCCGAAGTTCTTTCCCCATTTGGAGCCCCATCCGCCGCCGTTTTTGAAGCCGGGTGTGTCCCAAGGGGCGGCCTCCATTGGAGGCTCGTCACCCCAGGAAATTGGTTGGTGGAGAGGATTTGATGAAGAAGATGTGTTGGTGGGTCTTCTGGGTGACCCTCGGTCGGGGGTCATTTGACCCTCGGTCGCGTCGTTTTGACCCTCGGTCGGGTCCAATCGCGGGTCTTCTAGATGACCCGCGATTGTGGGTAACCCGAGCGCGTAGGTGTCGGCGAACTTCCGCGTACCGGTTGCGTTTGATGACCGGGTTTTCACGATCCAGCCCCCCTCGCGCAAGACCTTGAGGTTTCGCTTGACGGTTGCTGGGCTTATCTTCAGGTCTTGGGACAATCGCTCATAGCCCGGGTGTGCGTTGAACCCTTTGCCGTCGGAGTAGTTGAATATCTGGACTGCGAGGAGCTTTGCTTTGTCGTCCAGGTCCGCGACCATGACGGCCTTTAGCCAGGCGAATTTCCTATTGACTGTCATTGCCGGGCTCCAGTTCCTTCAGCGTTCCGGCTATTGGGGTTAGTTGGCCTCCGGGTTGCTGGGCCAGGGATTGTGTCCGGGGAAGCTGAAAGACTCGAAGGGTGTGCCGGCGTCGTCTGCCGCGGCGTCGATGAACAAACGCGCGACGTCGGCTGCTGCCAGCTCGCTGTAAAGAGCAGTGGTCTGCATTTGGCGGAGGACGGTCCCGCGGTCCCAGTCGGGCCGGAACGTCTGAATGAGTCCGTAAAGTGCCTGCGCCTGGTCAATCGTGAGGCGCTTCGGGCTGTTTACCGGGAGGCTGTTTGCAGCTTCGGGCGTGACTTCTACAGCATTGTTCGGTATGGTGGAGAGAGACAAAATGAGACCTATTTTCTGTGGTGGATGATAGTTCTGTAAACGGTCCTGAATTTTGGCAGCGCAAACTGCAAAGTTCAGGGCCATTTTTTGTGCAATGAGATTTAGCTGTGGCGCCGAGCCCCAGGCTGGCGATTCACTAAGCGGTGTACGGGTTCTTTGCTTCTACGATGGCGTCGGTCAGCGGTCCCGCATGTGAGGTCCCGTGCCAAAAACCGCTCGACCAAGCGGCAGCCGGCGTCGTGATTCCCAGTGCTGCGACGATGTCAGCCAGACGGTAAACCTGCTGTGAACCGTCTTCCAGCGCGATCAGCACCTGGTCGGGGCCGATCAGATCGAAAGTAACGGGCGCCGTCCCCGTTGTGGACCTGACTGTCGTTGCCATCAGGCTGCGCCGCTCTGCTGGTGCGTGTTCTGATCCAACCAGGCCTCTACATCGCTGACGCGGTAGCGAACGCTCCGCCCGCCGAGTTTGACGAACCGGGGACCTGTCCCCATGTAGCGCCAGTTAGCGAGGACGGCTGTGGACGTGCCGATGCGCGCCCCCAGTTCCGCCGGCTTCATAAGTTCTGAAGTCATCTGTGCTCCCGAGAAGTAGTTTGTGTTCCCTAGACACATTCTGTGTCTACTCAAACCATAACCCGATGATTGCGAATGTGTCAATGGGGGGAGTACTGTGTCTCCATGACACTAAAGCGGAGCAGTGCGGATCTGGGTAAGAGGTTGACCAAGTACAGGAAGCTGGCTGGCCTTAGTGCCCAACAGCTCAGTGATCGAGTAAACGGCGAGATTTCCCGATCCGTAATTGCCAACATCGAGAGTGGGCGCAAAACGGACGTCACCGTAGACCAGCTGCTCGCCCTATCGTGGGCGCTGGACATACCACCGGTCGCACTGGCGCTGCCTTTAGACCAGCCGTACGAAGAAGTCCTGATTGTTGATGGTCCCAGTCCTGTAACGCTCCCATCCCATGAGGCCGCGTTGGTCTTTGGGATGTCTGGCATCGTGGCGGAAGTAATCGCGCGGGATGCGAAATCAGACCTGGCGGGGTTCCAGGTAGCTAGGAATGACATGGTATTCGGCAATATGTTGGCCGCAGCTCGGTTTGACGCCTACCAGGTCGCGGAATACGCGAAGACGGATCCGGAGGACTTCGATGAGGAGGATGTCAAGGATGCCGCCCGCGCGCTCGCTGAAAAGCACAAGCAGATGGCCAGCATGCGGAAAACGGTAAGGACCGACATGCCATGGATACGCGCGAGCGTGAGTGCAAATGGCAACGATTGAGCCTTACGACACGGCGGCGGGGCGGCGTTACCAGGTCCGTTATCGCAAGCCGGACCGGACGCAAACCAAGAAGCGCGGGTTTCGAACCAAGCGTGACGCTGAGTTGTTCCTGGCGAGTGTGGAGGTTTCTAAGGCCCGCGGGGAGTTTGTAGACGCTACTGCTGCCAAGGCTCTAATTGGGCCGCTGGGGGCTGCGTGGCTGGCGCGGCAGACGCACTTGAAGCCGTCGTCATACCGTCCGCTCGAATCCGCCTGGAGAATCCACGTCCTGCCGGCGTGGGGGCATGTCGCCGTGTCTGACGTGCGGAAGACGGCCGTGCAGCAGTGGGTGTCAGAAATGACTCTCGGGGATCCCGAGGCAACGCCGGCACGGAAGCCCAAAGGGGCGACGCTGGTTATCCGGGCCTACGGGGTGCTGGCGTCGATTCTGGACGATGCAGTGAGCGACCGGCGAACCCTCAGCAACCCGTCAAGGGGCGTCTCACTGCCCCGCAAGGTGAAGAAACCACACGTCTACCTCAGCCATGAGCAAGTGCACGCACTGGCCGCTGCCAGCAAGTACCCGGGCTTGGTCCTGGTGCTGGCATACTGCGGCATCCGGTGGGGCGAAGCTACCGCGCTGAGGGTCAAGCACCTGGACATGCTGCGCCGCCGGCTGATGATCGAGGAGAACGCCGTTCAGGTGGGCTCAGTGATTGAGGTGGGCACTCCGAAGAATCATAAGAAGCGCACTGTGCCCTTTCCGCGGTTCCTGGGGCAGTACCTGGCGCGGCAATGCGAGGGCAAGGGGAGGGATGATCTGGTGTTCCCCGGCGAGAGTGGGCACCATTTGCGGCTGGCCCGGGTGCATGAGGACAACATGAGCTGGTTTGGTAGTGCCGTGAAGCGGACGGGCATTCCCCGGATCACTCCGCATGACCTCCGGCACTCAGCGGCGAGCTTCGCTGTGTCGGCTGGCGCGAATGTGAAAGTGGTCCAAAAGATGCTCGGTCACAGCTCGGCAGCGATGACGCTGGACATCTACGCGGACCTGTTCGACGGGGACCTGGACGCTGTTTCGGACGCTCTAGATCACGCTGTATCTCTGGCGAATGTGCCCAAAATGTGCCCACGGGGCTGATTTCGACAAAGCGAAAGGCCCTGCTTCCCTTGTAAATAAAGGGAAGCAGGGCCTTTCTCATTCGCGGTGACGGTGGGATTTGAACCCACGTTGGCTTTGACACCAAACAACATTTCGAGTGTTGCACCTTCGGCCGCTCGGACACGTCACCAACCTGACTAGGGTACCGGAGCAAGGCGCCCATCCACAAAACGAGCCGCGACGGCACCCGAACAAACCCGTTGCCCGCGCGCGCCGCCCTTCCCCGCGCACGGGCAGGGCACTAGATTCGGAAGCACCATGACTACTTCTCAAGGGTCCGCCACTTCTGAACGGCACGCCACCGCCTACTGGACCGTCGGCCCGGAACAGGGTGAGCTCCGCAGCGAGGAACTGTCCGCCCCCGGACCCGGCTTGGCACTCGTCCGGACCCTGTACTCGGGCATCAGCAAGGGCACCGAGCTCGTGGTCCACCACGCCAGCGTCCCCGAGTGCGTCGCCCGGGCCATGGCCGCCCCCAACCAGGAGGGGGACTTCCCCTATCCCGTGAAGTTCGGCTACCTCACCGTCGGGGTGGTCGAGGACGGCCCGGACGGCTGGGCCGGCAGGACCGTCTTCTGCCTCTACCCCCATCAGGACCGCTTCGTCGTCCCGGTCGGATCACTCACCGTGATTCCCGACGGCGTCCCCGCCCGCCGCGCCGTGCTCACCGGCACCGTGGAAACCGCCGTCAACGGACTCTGGGAAGCCGGACCCCGTCTGGGTGACAGGGTTGCCGTGATCGGGGCCGGACTCGTCGGCGGAACGGTGGCCAGGCTGCTGGCCGGCTTTCCGCTCGCGCGGCTGCAGCTGATCGACGTCGACCCCGCGAAGCGCGCGTTCGCGGACGCACTCGGCGTCGACTTCAGCCACCCAGACGATGCCCTCCCGGACTGCGACATCGTGATCCACTGCTCCGCCTCGCAGGAAGGCCTGGAGCGGAGCCTGCAGCTGGTGGGCGACGAGGGCGACATCATCGAAATGTCCTGGTACGCCGACCGGAGAATCAGCCTGCCGCTGGGCGAGGACTTCCACGCCCGCCGCCTGTCCATCCGGGCCAGCCAAGTCGGCAAGGTCGCGCGCGCCCGCCGGCACCGCCGCACCCACGCCGAGCGCCTGGCGCTCGCCGTGTCCCTGCTGCAGGACCCGGTCTTTGACGTCTTTCTCACCGGATCCTCGCCGTTCGCGGAGCTTCCCGACGTCGTCCGGCGGCTTGCCGACGGGACTCTCGACGCCCTGTGCCACGTCATTGAATACCCGTCAGACGAAGCCCCGTCCACTGATCCGTCCATCGCCCAGCCCATCGAAGCCACGAGGTAGCCCGTGTTCAGTCTGACCGTCCGCCGTAACTTCATGATCGCCCACAGCCTGCCCCGCGAAGTCTTCGGCCCCGCCCAGGGCCTGCACGGGGCCACGTTCGTCACCGAGGTGACCTTCCGCCGTCGTGAGCTCAATGACGACGCGATCGTGCTGGACATCGGCGCGGCGGGGGTCGTGGTGGACGAGGTCCTCGACGAGCTGAACTACAAGAACCTCGACGAGCACCCCGACTTCGCCGGCAAACTGAGCACGACCGAGGCCCTGGCCCGGTACATCGGCGAGGGTGTCGCCGCGCAGATCCGCATCGGCCGGGACGGCGGCGCGCTCACCGGGCTGGACGTCACCCTGCGCGAGACGCCCGATGCCTGGGCCAGCTACTCGCTGGACTTCGACGCCCGCTAGGCGCTGCACATGCCGCCGGTCAGCCTGCGCATCCGGTTCGTGGTGCCCGGGAACGTTCGGCACAACTCCGGCGGCAACGTCTACAACGCCGCGCTTGCCCGGGAACTCACAGCCCTGGGCGCGGACGTGGAGACGTGCCCGCTCGACGGCGACTGGCCAGGCGGCAGCGGCGAGGACCGGCGTCGCGTGGCCCGGCTGCTGCACGCGACGCCCGACGCCGGCGCCCCTGCTGAGTCGGGTCGCGCCACTTTGGGGTCAGACCCGGCGGGCCCGACGCCTGGTTCCGTGACGCTGGTCGACAGCCTCCTCGCCTGCGGAGCGCCCGACGAACTGGAAGCGGCCGCCGCCGCGGGTCAGCAGGTCTGGATCCTGTTGCACATGCCCCTGCCGGACCACCCGGAGCGTGAACGCCGGGCCCTGCAGGCGGCCGCCGGGGTCATCTGCACGAGCGGTTCGGCCGCGGCAGACATCCGCGCCCGGCACGGCCTGGACGGCATCAGGGTGGCCCTCCCCGGCACCGCGCCCGCACGGTTGGCACCGGGCAGCCTGTCCGCCGGCTCCGGCGGCCCGCACTTCGTTGCCGTGGCCGCACTGCTGCCGAACAAGGACCAGGCGCTCCTGTTGGAAGCGCTATCACGGCTCACGGACCTGCCTTGGACGGCGTCCCTCATCGGCTCGGACACCGCCGATCCGGCCTATGCCGCGCAACTCCGGGACACGGCACAACGGCTGGGCCTGGCCCGGAGGGTCAGCATCCCTGGCGAGCTCCGGGGCTCAGCGCTCGACGCCGAATGGGATGCGGCGGATCTCAGCCTGCTCATTTCCCGGGCCGAAACCTACGGCCTGGCGGTCACCGAATCGCTGGCCCGCGGCATTCCCGTGGTGGTGCGCGAGGGCACCGGCGCCGTCGAAGCCCTCGGTGCCGGCACGCCACAGAACCTGCCGAGCAACTCGGCTGGGAACCCGGCCGGCACGCTGCCGGGCGCCGCCGTCGGCCTCGGGACGGACCCCGTCCCGCTGGCGGACCTGCTGCGCCGCTGGCTGGGCGACCCCGCGCTCAGGCAACGCTGGCGGGACGCGGCAGTCGCCGCACGCGGCCGGTTGCCCGGCTGGGATACCACCGCGCGGACGGTTCTGGAGTCCCTGGTGACGGAAACGGCAGAGGCCGGAAATGAGGCCGGCAAATCCGACGGCGCGGGTTGATACCCGTTCTTGATACCGCTGACGGAGAAGCTGTTGGAGAATGAGCCCATGAGCACCCAGCCTGTGACGACGCACGCACCGTCGGTCAAAGCGCCCGTGGACATGCCGGAGCCGCAGAGCCTGACCCGGGAACGGCTCCGGGCCTGGGCCTGGCACCGGCAGGGCCTGGACGGCTCGCTGGCCGGCTGCACGGCGGAGCAGGTGCTCGCCCGGGCCGGCTGGGCCCGGTCCGTGGGCGGCGCCAATCCGTACCTCACGCTCTTCGCCCGCGCCGGCATCCGCCGCGAACAGGTGGACGCCGACGTCCTCGCCCACCGGATCCTCGAGCTCCCCGCCGCCCGCGGCTGCACTTACGTCCTGGGCCGTGACGACTTCGCCTGGGCGCTCCAGCTGTGCCGCGACGCGGCCGAATCGGCCTTCAAGGTGGTGGGCAGGCTCGGCGTGGACCGTGGCGAAGTCACGCTGCTGGAAGAGCAGGTGCTGCACACGCTCGCCGAAGCCGACGGGCCCCTGGACCCGCGGCAGCTCAAGGACGAGCTCGGCGATTCCGTCCGCAACCTCGGGGAAGAAGGCAAGAAAAAGGGCGCCACCACCACGCTGCCCACCGCGCTGGGGCTCCTGCAGTCGGAGGGCAGGATCCGCCGGGTTCCCGCCAACGGGCGCCTGGACCAGCAGCGCTACGCCTACGAGCCCTGGGGCTTGCCGGCCAGCAACTTTGACGACGACGCCGCCCGCACCGAGCTGATCCGCCGCTACCTGGGCTGGACCGGCGGCGCCACCTTCAAACAATCGCAGTGGTTCACAGCGTTCACCGTGGCGCAGACCAAGGCGGCGCTCGCCGCCGTCGGCGCCGTGGAGGTGCCCACCGCCCAGAGCACGTCACAGGACGCCGCCGGGGGAGACGCGCTGTGGATGCTGCCCGACGACGTCGGACTCCTCGCCGCCTTCGACGAACCCGCAGACGAACAGATCCAGCTGCTCGCCGGAACGGACTCACTCTTCCTGCTGCGCCGCAACGCGGCGGACCTGCTCGCCGACGAAGACCAACACAAGCCGGCGCTGGAATCGCTCGCTCTGCAGGCGGACCTCCCGGACCACCCCATTCTGGACCGCGGCCGGATCATCGGGCTCTGGCAGTACGAACCGGCCAAGGATCGGATCGTGCCGTGGCTGTTCCACGGCCCCACGCCGGCCGTAACGCAGCGGATCGCCGAGGTGGAAGCGTGGATCCGCGAGGACCTCGGTGATTTCCGGGCCTTCAGCCTCGACTCGCCGGCCACCCGGCAGAAACGCATCGATGCGCTCGCAGCATCTGCGGAAGCGTCCGCCGGCGCGGCCGGGTAGCCGGAACGGATCAGGCGCGGTGTCCGGCGAAGAACTCCCGCAGCAGCGCGGCGCATTCCGGCTCCCGGACGCCGGCATAGACTTCCACCCAGTGGTTGAGCCGGCGCTCGCGGAGGATGTCGAACACGGACCCCGCGGCCCCGGCCTTCTCATCCCAGGCCCCGAACACCACCCGCGGAATCCGGGCCAGGACAATCGCCCCCGCGCACATCGCACACGGCTCCAGCGTGACCACCAGGGTGCAGTCCTCCAGCCGCCAGCCGTCGTCGTCCCGGCCTTCCAGGGCCCGGCGCGCCCGCAGCCGCGCGGCCGCCTCGCGGATGGCCACCATCTCGGCATGCGCCGTCGGGTCTCCCAAGGCCTCGCGTTCGTTCCGCCCCGCGCCCAGCACGGAACCGTCCGGTCCGATCACGACGGCGCCGATCGGCACGTCCGCGGTGGCCAGGGCATTCCGGGCCTCGGCCAGGGCGAGGCCCATCCATTGGGCATGGCGGGGCTCCGGAGAAGTCATGGGTCAATGATAGTTTCGATCCTAAGTATGCTGTTCAGCGGGGCTGTGCAGCCCACGGGTTAATTAGTCAAGTATCCGGGAGACGGCCGTGACCACCAGAACAGAGAACTGGCTGACGCAGCGCTGGGGCAAGTGGGTGGTGCCCTACGCGGCCCTGTGGATCACCATGCTGATCGGCGGCGTGGTGGTGGTGATCTTGGCACTGACCAGCGCCGAGGTCTACGACAACGTGGTGGACGACGCCGGCCTCGCGAACCTGGACAAGCCGGCGCTGGCGTTCATGGAGAATTTGCGCAGCCCCGGCCTGGACGCCTTCATCACCGGTTTCACCAACATCGGCGGCGGCATCGGCATGCCCATCCTGGCCAGCATCCTGACCGCGATACTGATCTATACCTCGCGCAGCTGGCGGCCGCTGATCCTGATCGGCGGCGCCGCCGCCGTCTCCGTGACGGCCACGGCCCTGGGCAAGAAACTGATCGGCCGCGCACGTCCGGACCACGCCGACGCCGTGCCGCCGTTCGAAAACTCGCCGTCGTTCCCGAGCGGGCACACGCTGAACACCACGGTGGTGATCGCGCTCGTGGTGTACCTGGCCTGCCTGCAGATCAAACGGACCAGCGCCCGGATCGCCCTGATCGCCGCGGGGGCGATCTTCATCATCGCGATGGGCCTCAGCCGGGTCTATCTGGGCCACCACTGGATGACCGATGTGATCGTCGGGTGGGTGCTGGGACTGGCCTGGGTGGGGATTGTGATCCTGGCCCACCGGCTCTTCCATGTGCTGCGGCACCGCGAACACGCCGGCCCCGCGCCGACCTTTGAGCACCCCGCGCACCTGCACGAAGGTGCCGCCGGCGCCAGTGCCCGGGCAGGGACGGACGACGCCGATACTCCCGGCCCAGCGGGACGCTCCCCGGGATCCGGATGATAGTTTTGAGCCATGCGCACTCTCGTTGTGGACCACCCGCTGGTCGCCCATAAGCTCACCGTTCTGCGGGACAAGAACACCCCGTCCCCGGTCTTCCGCCAGCTCACCGAAGAGCTTGTGACGCTCCTCGCCTACGAGGCCACGCGTGATGTCCGCACCGAACCGGTGACCATCGAGACGCCCGTCAGCACCACGATCGGCACCGCGTTCACCAAGCCCACCCCGCTGGTGGTCCCGATTCTGCGCGCCGGGCTCGGCATGCTCGAGGGCATGACCAAACTGGTCCCGACCGCTGAGGTCGGCTTCCTGGGCATGGCCCGCGACGAAGAGACCCTGGACATCATCACCTACGCCGAGCGGCTCCCGGAGGACCTCACGGACCGCCAGATCTTCGTCCTCGACCCCATGCTTGCCACCGGCGGAACCCTGCGCGAGGCCATCAAGTTTCTCTTCAAGCGCGGCGCTTCCGACGTCACCTGCATCTGCCTCCTGGCCGCCCCCGAGGGCCTGGCCAAGCTGGAAGAAGAGCTGTCCGAGGCCAACGTGACCATTGTCCTGGCCTCGATCGACGAGAAGCTCAATGAAAAGTCCTACATTGTGCCCGGCCTGGGCGACGCCGGAGACCGCCTCTACGGCATCGCCGGCTAGGGCCGGCTCCCCGCGGGGGATCCCTTCCGCATTGCCGCGGCCCGCGTTAGCCTGTGCGCCATGGACTGGAAACTTGAACTCGTGTTCGTGCCCGTGTCCGACGTCGACCGGGCGAAGGATTTCTACGTCAACAAGGTGGGCTTCAACGCCGACTACGACGAACGCCCGATGGAGGGCATCCGGTTCGTCCAGTTGACGCCGCCGGGCTCCGGCTGCTCGATCGCGATCGGGGAGGGCCTCAACGACGCCCCGCCGGGCACGGCGCCGAGCCTGCAGCTCGTGGTCGGTGACATTCAGGCCGCGCACCGGCAGCTCAAGGACAACGGCGTGGAGGTCAGCGACATTGACGTCCAGGACTGGGGACACTTCGTCTACTTCGCCGACCCCGACGGCAACAAGTGGGCCGTGCAATACATCCCCGGCCGGGCCAACGGCTGAGCCCGCCACATTGCGCCCGGTGACTCCTGCGCCACCGGGCCGCAGGGCCTGATCCCGGGGGCATGGGGCAGGATGGGACCATGAGCCTTCCCGCCCGCCGCAGTGCCACGACCCTGACCGCCCGCGCCGTCCTGTTCGATATGGACGGCACACTGGTGGATTCCACCAGCATCGTGGAACAGGTATGGACCACCTTTGCCGGGCGTTACGGCCTCGACATCGCGGAGATCCTGCGTTCCTCCCACGGGGTCCAGGCGATGGACACGGTCCGCAGGTTCGCCCCGGCCGGCGCGGATATCCACGCCCTCACGGCGGAACTGGGCCGGATGGAGCTGGCCGAGACCCGCGGCATTGTTCCGGTGCCGGGCTCGCTGGAGCTGCTCGCGAGCCTGCCGCCGGATGCCGTGGCGCTGGTGACGTCAGCGTCACGGGACCTGGCCGAGGTCCGGATGGCCGCCGCGGGGATCGGTATCCCGGCCGCCGCGGTCACCTCCGAGGACGTGGCCCGGGGCAAACCGCACCCCGAGGGATACCTCCGGGCGGCCGCCCTGCTGGGCGTGGACCCGGCCGACGCCGTCGTGTTTGAGGACGCCCCGGCGGGCATCGCCGCGGGAGTCGCCGCCGGCATCCGGACCGTGGCGGTGGGCCCGAACGCCGGCGAGCTGCCCGACGGCGTGCTTCACATCCCCGACTACTCCCAGGTTGCCGTGACCACGCACTTCACGGTCGCCGGCGTGCGCACCCTGTCCTTCAACTTCTAGGGCGGCCCGCCGTCCCGACCCCGGCCGCCTACCGCGCCAGCTGGTACACGCTGGTCCCGCCCACGGTCTGAGCGGTGAAATTGTCCTGCACCCACGCGGCAATCTGGGCGGCGTCATTGGATCCGCTTTCGCCCTGCATCATGCGTCCGGCGATGAAGTAGTGGATCCTGCCGTCGGCCACGTACTGCTGGAACTGTGCCAGCGTCGGCGCCGGGTCCGTGCCGTTGAACCCTCCGACGGCCATCACCGGGAGCTGCGTGGCCAGCTGGTAGCCGGCGGCGTTGTTGGATCCGACGACGGCGGCAGCCCACGTGAACTTGCCGGCGTCCGCCCGCAGCGCGGTCACCAGGGCCGCAGACGGCGTGCTGGCCCCCAGCAGGGCGCCCATGCCGGCCGCCCCGCCGGCCCCCGGGCCGCGGCCGGCACCCGTGAACGTGCCGTTGCCATTCCCCGCGGCTGGACCGCCGATGCCGGCGGCGCCGCCGAAGGCCGCCGGCATCCCCGCCCCGCCCCGGCCGGACACGGCCGGTCCGGCGCTGACGATCGAGCCACTGTGGGCGGTGGCCGCCGTGGACAGCGAGTACGCCAGCGGTCCGGCGAGTGCCGTGGCCACCGCGAGTGCCGCCGTCGTCCGCGCCAAGACTCCGGACGCCTTCATGCCGGACGTTTGGACCCCAGTCCCCTGAAATCCGGTCCCCTGAAATCCAAGCCGCTGAAATCCCGGGGCGGCGGCGACCAGCACCAGGCAGGCCGCGGCGAGCGCGCCCAGGAGCGCCACCCAGCGCAGCCACGGCACGAACGTCGCCGTGCGGCCCAGCAGCTCCGAGGCCATGGCCCCGGCCGCCACGATCGCCGCGGCGAGCACCGCCGCCGCCACCGGTTGGTCCCGCCGCTGCCAGAGCAGGACGCCGCCCAGCCCGGCGAGCCCGGCGATCCCCGGGGCCAGCGCCACCATGTAATACGGGTGGATGATCCCGGCCATGAAACTGAACGTCAGGCCGGTGACCGCCACCCAGGAACCCCAGATGATCACCGAGGCCCGCACGGCGTCCGTGCGCGGCGCCCGGCGCCCCAGCCACAGCAGTCCGGCCCCGAGCAGCAGCACCGAGGGCAGCAGCCAGGCGATCTGGCCGCCGAACTCGCTGTTGAAGAGCCGGAACAGCCCGGGTGTGCCCCAGCCGTTGCTGCCGCCCACGCTCCCGGTTTCATCGCCGCTTAGCCGGCCCAGGCCGTTGTAGCCGAGGGTCAGTTCCAGGATCGAGTTGTTCTGCGACCCCCCGATGTAGGGGCGGTCCGCCGCCGGAATGAGCTCGACGGCGGCCAGCCACCACCCGGCCGCGGCGGCCATTGCCACACCGGCACCGAGCAGGTGGACGATGCGCCTGCCCAGCCCGGCCGGCGCCGCGAGCAGGTAGGCGAGGGCGAAGCCGGGCACAACCAGCAGGACCTGCAGCTGCTTGGTGAGGAACCCGAAGCCCAGAAGCGCCCCCGCAAACAGGAGCCAGCGCAGGCGCGCATCCTGGATGGAGCGCAGCACGGCGTACGCGGCCGCGGTCATCAGGAGCACCAGCAGGGCGTCGGGGTTGTTGAAGCGGAACATCAGCACCGCCACCGGGGTCAGCGCCATAACCGTACCGGCGAGGAGCCCTGCCCGGTGGGCCAGGCGGGCATCGGCCGTGGCAGGGGCCGCGGCCCGGCGTACGGCCAGGTACACGAGCCAGACCGTGCCCACCCCCATGAGCGCCTGCGGCACGAGGATGCTCCACGGGCTGAGCCCGAAGAGCCGCACCGAGAGCCCCATCACCCACAGCGACGCCGGCGGCTTGTCCACGGTGATGGCGTTGGCGGCGTCGGAGGAGCCAAAGAACCAGGCCGTCCAGTCCTGCGACCCGGCCTGGGCTGCGGCGGAGTAAAAAGCGTTGGCCCAGCCGGAGGCGCCCAGGTTCCACAGGTCCAGCACGGCCATGGCCACCAGCAGGGCCGCCAGTTCCAGCCGCGGCCGCCAGGCTCCGGGGCCGCGGCGTGCGGCGCCGGCCGCCCGGGGTGCCTGCGACACCGCGGACTTCGGGGACTGCTGGTGCGGCGGGACCTGCGGGAGGTGCGGGGCGTGCGGCCCCCCCTGTCCCGGCGGTCCCGGCGTGCGGGCCGGGGTGGAGCCCGTCCTGGGGTTCAGGGTGTCAGTCATGACGCCCTATGCCCCCAGCTTGTAGACGGTGGCGTTGCCCACGGTCTGGGCCTGGAAGTTAGCCTCGACCCACGCGGCGACCTCGGAGTTGCCGCCGCGGCCCTCGCCCATGCCGCCCATGCCGCCCATGCCGCCGGAAATGAAGTAGCCGATCTCGCCGCGGTCCACCATCGCCTGGAACTGCGCGAGCGTCGGATAGGGGTCTCCGCCGTTCCAGCCGCCCAGTGCGATCACGCTGGTGCCCGTGGCGAGTTCCAGGCTCGCGGCCTGGGTGGCGCCGGAGACAATCGCGGACCACTTGGCACCGGAGGACTTCAGCAGGGCCGTCAGCTCGGCCGAGGCCGTTTCCTCGCCGGGTCCGCCGAGCTCCCGCGGCGCGCCGCTGGTGTCGGCGTTCGCGCGGTCGCCGAATGCCCTATCTGCCATCCCGAAGCCGCCGCCCATCGCGGACGCGGTGGGCCCGGACGTGGGAATCGAACCGGAGTGCGGCTGGGCTACCGTTGCCAGCGTCCATGCGGTGCTGCCGAGTCCGCCGGCGAGCAGGGAGAGAACCACGACGCCGGCCGTGGCGGCCTTGCGGAACCGGGCCGGAAGCCCCGCGAGGCTGTCCACCCGCAGGAGCAGCGCCGCGGCGGCCAGGACGCCCAGGATCACGACGGTCACCCGGAGCCCGGGAAGCCAGGACGGGTCGCGGCCAAGGAGCACGGCGGACCAGACCGAGGTGGCCAGTACCGTCACGGCCAGGACTATCCGTGCGGGCCAGTAGGCCCGGCCCCGCCATAGTTCCACGGAGCCGATGCCCGCCAGGGCTGCGACCGCGGGGGCCAGCGCCACGGCGTAGTACGGGTGAACGATGCCGCCCATGAAGCTGAAGATGCCTGCGGTGACGATCAGCCAGCCGCCCCAGAGTACAAGTGCGGCGCGGGTGGCGGATGTCCTCGCCTCACGGCGGGTGAACCAGAGCCCGGCGACCAGCAGGATCAGGGCCGCCGGGAGCAACCAGGACACCTCCCCGCCGAAGCTGGTTCCGAACATCCGGGTGATGCCGGCCGTGCCGCCGAAGCCCGCGTTTCCGCCGCCGCCGGGGCCTCCGCCGGGCATGGCACCGAAGTCAGGCATGGTGCCGGAGTCTGGCATGGCTCCGCCGCCCGGCATGGCTCCGCCGCCCGGCATGGCGCCGGGGTCTGGCATGGCTCCGCCGCCGGGCATGCCTTCGCCGGAGCCGGTGATCCGGCCCAGGCCGTTATAGCCGAACGTCAGTTCCAGGAAGCTGTTGGTCTTGGAGCCGGCCATGTACGGCCGGGCCGAGGCCGGGGTCAGCTGGAACAGGACGATGTAGCTTCCGGCCACGACGGCGATCCCCGCGGCTGCGGCCAGCAGGTGCAAGAGCCGGCGGCCCAGGGTGGCGGGCGCCGCCCACAGGTAGGCCAGGGCCAGTCCCGGCACAATCAGGAAGCCCTGCAGCATCTTGGACAGGAACGCCAGGCCGATCACCGCGCCGGCCGCGGCGAGCCATTTCCAGCCGGCCTTCTCGATGGCGCGGGTGGTGAGGTAGGCGGCCAGCACCAGGCACAGGGTAAGCATGGCGTCCGGGTTGTTGAACCGGAACATGAGGGCGGCCACGGGGGTCAGCGCCAAGGCGCCGCCGGCCATCAGGCCCGCGGCCGGCCCGGCCACCCGCTTGACGGTCAGATAGAGAAGCCCGACGGCGGCCACTCCCATCAGTGCCTGGGGAATGAGCATGCTCAGTGCCGAGAAGCCGAAGATCCGCCCGGCGAGGGCCGGGATCCACAAGGCGGCCGGCGGCTTGTCAACAGTTATGGCGTTCCCGGCGTCGAGGGAGCCGAAGAGCAGCGCGGTCCAGTCCTTGGTCCCGGCTTGGATTGCCGCGGCGTAGAAGGAATTGGCGTAGCCGGTGGCTTCCAGGTTCCAGAGGTACAACACGGCGGCGATGACCAGGAGCAGAGTTGCCGAGGGCCGCACCCAGTGGGGCTGCGGTCCGAACATCAGGAGTTCCCGACGGTTCCGGGATGCGGGCGGGCGGGATGCGGGCGGCTGCCGCCCCGTCCCGCCTGCCTCGAGTGCCGTGGCAGGGGATTCCTGGAGTGCCGGCGTGCCGGCGCCGGAGCCCGCCTGGGCTCCGGCGGTGGGGCTGATGGTTGACGTCATTTACTGGGCCGTTTCTGTGCGGGGAAGGGAAGCATCGATGGCAGCGGGCGCCGGAGCAGTGCCGGCGGTGGTGGCGGGCACGGCAGGAGTGCCGGTGCTGCCGGGAACTGCGGTGACGGGCCGGTGACGGAACACCACCAGACGGAAGAGCAGGAACTTGACGGCTGTGGCGGCGAGGTTGGCGGCGGTGACCGTGACCAGTTCCAGCCAGCGGTCCGGTGCCCCTGCTGACGCGTTGTGAACCAGGGCGAGGGCGCCCGAGGTCAGGGCCAGGCCGATCCCGAAGACCAGCAGGCCCTCGAAGTGGTGGCGTGCCGCCTGGCTGCTGCCCTGGATGCCGAAGGTGAAGCGCCGGTTGGCCGCGGTATTGGCCACGGCGGTGGTGAGCAAGGCGAGGAAATTTGCCAGTTGCGGGTCCATGATGCCGCGGCAGAGCAGGAAGATCACCAGGTATGCCAGGGTGGAGGCCACCCCGATGCTGCCGAAGCGGACGAGTTGTCCAAAGAGGCTTCCGCCGGGGCTTTGTTCCTGGGCCCGCGAGGAGGCAGGAAGCGGTCCGCGGGCGAGGGCGGCGCGCAGTTCGGGAACCGGGATCCGGCCCGAGACCAGGTCCCGGCTCAGTCGTGCCATGCCGCGCAGGTCCGCGATGGCGGTCTGGACGATGTCCACGCTGGAATCCGGGTCGTCCGTCCAGTCCACCGGGACCTCGTGGACGCGCAGGCCGCACTTTTCGGCCAGGACCAGCAGCTCGGTGTCGAAGAACCAGGCGTTGTCCAAAGTGTGCGGGAGCAGTTGCCGGGCTACGTCCGCCCGGATCGCCTTGAAGCCGCACTGGGCGTCGCTGAAGTGGGCGCCCATGAAGGACTGCAGCAGGAAGTTGTAGCTGCGCGAGATGAATTCCCGCTTAGGCCCGCGGACCACGCGCGAGTTGCGGGTCAGCCGGGTCCCGATCGCGAGATCGGAGTGCCCCGAAATGAGCGGGGCAAGGAGCGGGCCGAGGGCCGCCAGATCGGTGGAAAGGTCCACATCCATGTATGCCAGGACCGGCGACGGCGAGGCAAGCCATACCTTGCGCAGCGCATTTCCTCGGCCTTTTTCGGCCATATGGACCACGTTCACCTCGCGGAGCTCGCGGGCTACGCGTTCCGCCGTCTTGAGCGTTCCGTCGGTGCTGGCGTTGTCCGCCACCGTGATCCGGAAGGAGTGCGGGAAGGAGACAAGAAGATAGGCGTGGAGCCGGCGCAGGCACGCTTCGAGGTCCCGCTCCTCGTTGAAGACCGGGATGGTGACGTCCAGCAGCGGCGTGCCGGTGCGTGTGTCAATAGGTGAGCGCCGGCCGCCGGGGGCGGTGAGCGGCCCGCCGAACCGGGCCGGGGCTGGCGCGTCGGCCACGGCGAGCCCGAAAGGTGCGGCGGGTGCTGCCGGACCGGCCGGCGTCGCCGTGGAGTGTGGCAGGGTTCCTGAGGCCTGGTCTGTGAACGTCATGGCTCAACTTTCCCGGCGGCCCATATGAGGGCTTTAGGGTCAAGCTGTGCGGGGGCTGTGGAAGTCCGCCGGCGACGCACGGAGTCGTCTGCATTGCCCGTGCTGCCGGAGCTCCGTACAGACAACCGGGGGCGGTGCCCACACGCGGTGGTGGTGCACTGCCCCCGGTTGGTCCGTCAGGGAGCCAGCAGAGGACAAACGTTCGCTGCAGTGCCCGGTCCGCTGAACCTCCTCAGCTCCGAGTTGTCCAGGTTGAGGGCATAGTTGACGTTCCCGGTGGTCAGGTACAGGCCGTCCGGCGAGGGGAGCAGCAGTAGATTCCTGCCGGTGGAGACTACCTCAACGCTGTCGCTAAGGAATGTGTAGCGGCTGGTCCCGGTGATCACGTAGTTGAGGGTCTTGCCGTTGGCCGTCAGCGTGATTTTCAGTCCTGGCGACGTACTGATGACAGTGCCGGCAGGCGTCGCGATGTTTTTGAACTTGCCGGTGAGCTGCGCCGTGACCGGAAAGCCACAATTATCCAACGTGAACGTGGCTGGATCGGCGGGTTGCGGAGGACCCGACGGCACCGCCGCGGCCGGTCCGGCGCCGACGAAGAGTGCGGCCGCGAGGACCGCCGGAATTGCCCATTTTTTCATGTTGTGCTCCTGGAATTTGATTCCGTGCCCTGGAGCGGGCACCCCGCGTACGTGGTGAATGGAGGCAGCGGTGCCCAAGCGTCCCGCCCCGACCTTGAGAAAACCTTGTCCCCTGAAATACGCGAAGGCCCCGGATCACGATGGATCCGGGGCCTCCTGGGCGCTGCGGGCTGGTGGTGGGGGCTTAGTACCAGTTGTGGGACAGGTGGAAGTTCAGTGCACCACAGGGGGAGCCGTAGCGCGACTTGACGTAGTTCAGGCCCCAGTTGATCTGGGTCCGGTAGTTGGTCATGTAGTCCGCGCCGGCGCTCGCCATCTTCGAGGCGGGCAGGGACTGGACCACACCGTAGGCGCCGCTGCTGGCGTTCGTGGCAGTCGTCTTCCAGTCCGATTCCTTGGTCCATAGCTTCTGCAGGCACTGCATCTGGCCGGGCGCCCAGCCATAGCTGCCCAGCTGGGCAGCGGCGTAGGCCTGTGCCCCGGCGGGGTCGTCGATGGCGACCGGCGCCGGTGCCGGTGCGGGAGCCGCTGCGGGAACGGGAGCTGCTGCGGGAGCGGGCGCGGGGGCTGCTGCGGGAGCGGGCGCCGGTGCGGCCGGGGCAGCGGGGGCGGGTGCCGGTGCTTCGGCGGGCTTGACCTCCGAGATCTGAGGTACTGCGCCGCTGGGTGCTGCAGCAGCCGGTGCGGCGACCTGGACCCGCTCAAAGTTCAGCTTGGCCAGGGGATCGGCCATGGTGGCCGTTTGCGAGCTCGCAACAGTGGCCCCGTAGCTGCCCGGCTCTGCGGCCTGGCTGGCGGCGGCGCCGCCAGCCACCAGTACTGCGCAGGCGGCGGTGACGACGGCGGCGCGGCGTCCGGTGATGCCGAGCCCGGTGGCCAGCCGCGACAGGGCGGACGCCTGCGGTGCCGGTGCGGCACGGTGGCGTGACTTGCCGGCGCGGGAATGTGAAACGCCGTCAGGGCGCGTTTGTACCTGGAATTTAGTCATGATGGCCTCTCAACGCCTGCGGAGTTAGCTGTCGGGTTCGGATGAGGTCATCCGGCCGCACGGAATATCACGTGTCGGCTTCACCCCAAGGGCGCATGTGTGCAGAATGCCCGGGAACTCTGGGTCCCCCGCCTCTGCCTGGTCCAGCGGAATCCGGGAAGCGGCAGAGTTTGGCGTCCATCCGGATATGCGGCACAAATGGAGGCCGCACTCGAAAAACGGTACAGGACTACTGAGCTTAAGTCACATTTGGGTAACGGGAGTCACAGAGGCGGCGTGTCGCGTTGCGCGAGATTCCCGCGCGCGTGCCCGTAGTCGACCCTGTAGCCCCGGTGCCGGTTACGCCGACGGCGGCACGGCCGGGAGCCGAACAGCGAACTCCGTCCGGCCCGGCCGGGACGTGACCTCGACGGTCCCCCCGTGGGCCTCCACGATCGAATGGACAATGGACAAGCCCAGCCCGCTGGTGCCCTCGGACGTCGGTGCAGGCGCCGTGGCATGTCCGCTGACGTTGCTGCCTGCCGCACCCCCGGATCTGCCGGAAACAGAGCCGGAAAGAAGACCGGTAGAAGAGTCGGAAGCGCCGCGGGCAGCGGACCCGGACCGGGCCCCCGCCGTAGCTACCGCAGGGCTGCCTGCGGAGCTGGCTGCGGAACCGGCCGCAGGATTGGTGCGCGATGCGTCAGCCCGCGCGAAACGGGCGAAGACCCGGCCGACGAATTCGGGGGCGATGCCGCTGCCGTTGTCCGTCACCGTAACCACGGCGCTGCCGTCCGCTGAACGCATGACGCCGGTGACCACCTTGGTCCCCGGTTCCGTGTGCTTGCGCGCATTGGACAGGAGATTGGCGAGGACCTGGTGAAGCTGGGCCGCATCGCCGCGCACCACCACCGGCTCATCCGGCAGTTCCAGCTGCCAGATCCGGTCCGGGGCCATGACCTTCTCATCGCTCACGGTCTCGACGGCCAGCTGGGTGAGGTCGACGTCGGCGACCTTGAGCGGCTGCCCCTCGTCCAGGCGCGCCAGCAGCAGCAGGTCCTCCACCAGGGTGGTCATCCGTTCGGACTGGCTTTGGACACGGGCCAGGGATTTCTCGCCGTCGGGCGTGAAGTGCTCGGTCATCCGCATCAGCTCCGTGTAACCGCGGATCGCCGTGAGCGGAGTGCGGAGTTCGTGCGAGGCATCCGCGACGAACTGCCGCACCTTCATCTCGCTCTCCTGCCGCGCCTCGAGGGCGTTGGAGACGTTGTCCAGCATCTGGTTCAGCGCGTAGCCCACGCTGCCCACTTCGGTGCCGGGGTGGGCGGCCGACGCCGGGACGCGCACCCCGAGCGCCACCTCGCCGGCGTCGAGCGGCAGGCGGGAGACCTTGGTGGCCACCTCGGAGAGCTGCTCCAGCGGCTTCATGGTCCGCCGGATCACCGCCGTGCCCGCGAGGCCGATCAGCACGAGACCGCCGGCGGACACCACCACCATCGTCCACACCAGAGAGGCCAGGGTGTCCTGCTTCTCTGCCAGCGGGAGCCCGGTGACAATCACGTCGCCATACGGTGCACGCACGGCCATGAGCCGGTACGCCCCGGCCGAAAGCGTCCGGTCCACCGGCACACCGTTCGGGGCCAGGGCGAGGAGGACGGCATTGTCGTCGGGGGAGAGGCTCTTGCGGGTGGCGTCCCCGGCCAGGAATCCGGCGCTGCCGACCTCGCCGTCCTCCAGCCGGGCGTTGAGCGTCCCGACGCCCTGCCCCCGGGCCTCGAGGGGGTCGGGGCGGCCGCCCAAGCTGCCGGACACGGGCCGGCCGAACTCGCTGGAGCGGTGCGAGGCGTCCCCGAGCTGGCCATCGAGCTGCCGGGTCAGGAAGAGGTCCATGGAGGCGTAGCTGAACAGCCCCACAGCGCCGCAGATGGCCACGAGCAGCCCCATGGCAACGAGGACCAGCCGGGTGCGCAAGTGCCATGTGGACGGGTTGCGCCAGTCGCGCCCGGGGACGCGGGTGACGCCGGAGAGGGTGGGCACGGATCAGTCCGCCGGCTTCAGGACGTAGCCGGCGCCGCGCACCGTGTGGATCATGGGCGCGTGGTTGGCGTCGACCTTCTTGCGGAGGTACGAGATGTACAGTTCCACGATGTTCGCCTGGCCGCCGAAGTCATAGTCCCAGACGCGGTCCAGGATCTGGGCCTTGCTGATAACCCGCTTGGGGTTCTCCATGAGGTAGCGCAGCAGCTCGAACTGCGTGGCGGTCAGATGCAGCTCCTCGCCGGCCCGGGTGACTTCACGGGTATCGATATTGAGCACAAGGTCACCCACCACGAGTTCGGCGGTGTCCATGGCGGCCACCCCGGAGCGCTGGACCAGCCGGTGCAGGCGCAGCAGGACCTCTTCCATGCTGAACGGCTTCGTGACGTAGTCATCGCCGCCGGCCGCCAGGCCGGTGATGCGGTCCTGGACGGCATCCTTGGCCGTGAGGAACAATGCCGGAACCTCCGGCGCGAACGCGCGGATCCGGCTGAGCAGCTCGACGCCGTCGAACCCGGGAAGCATCACGTCCAGCACCAGCACGTCGGGGCGGAACTCCTTGGCAAGCCGGACGGCGCCGGGCCCGTCGGCCGCCACGGCCACGGACCAGCCGGCCATCCGCAGGCCCATGCTCATGAGCTCGGAGAGGCTGGGCTCATCGTCCACCACCAGCGCGCGGATGGGGGAGCCGTCCGGATGCGTGAGCTGGGGAAGGTTGTTGGTCATGGAGTGCGAAGTGGCCATGGGACAACTCTCCGATCTGCCGGTTAGGCGGGGCTTTGGGGACCCTGTGCGGCACCTGTGAATCCCAGCCTAGCGAGCTGAACGCCCTTCCGGGGGCCGTCGGGGCTGCTTCGGAAGAACTGTGGGTAGCAGGTCCGCCGGAAGATCACAGGCGCGGCTGTCGGCCCGCACAGCGCAGGCACAGGATCGCTCAGCACTCTGGGGTGAACATCGATCCGCATCTTGAAGGAGAAGCACCATGAGCGGTCAGCATCCCGGAGCCGGTTCCGGCCCAGTCCCTGAACCCACGGCGCCCGCGCCCGTCACGACGCCCCAGGGAGTCCGGCCCCAAGCAGCGTGGCAGCATGACACCCCGCAGCATGACACCCCGCCGTACGACGCCTCGCAGAACCCGGCCGGTCAGCGCGGTGACGGCGCTACCCCCGGCTGGGGCGCGCCCTCCGCCGATGCGACCGTTCCGGCCTCGGCCCCGGCCTGGGGCATGCCCCGGCAGGAACTGCCCCCTCCAGCAGCCGGCTGGGGTGCCCCCGGAGCCGGATCCAAAAATGCCTCGGCGGCCCAGCCCTGGACGCTCAAGCGGGGCCTCGCCGTCGCCGGGGCGGCAGCAGTCCTGGCGGTCGGCGCCGGGGCGGGCGTCTACGCCCTGACCTCAAGTTCTGCGGCAGCCGCTGGCACGGCGGGCGGCCTAGCCGGCGGCCAGGGCTCCGGCGCCCAGGGTTTCGCCCCGGGCATGCCGGGATCCGCGCAGGGCGGAACCGCGGGCGGTGGAATGTCCGCGCAGGGTGGTCCCGGCAACTTCGCGGCCGGTGGAATGGGCGGGCTTAACTCAGCCGTGCATGCCGAATACGTCGTGCTGCAGGGAAGCGACTACGTCACCATGGCCGAGCAGATGGGGACGGTGAGCGAGGTAAGTGCGTCCTCCGTCACGGTCAAGAGCAGCGACGGGTTCGCGCGCAGCTATGCACTGGGTAGTGACGTGGTGGTGAGCAATCTGCAACAGCGGCGCCAGCAGGCAGGCGGCGGCACGGGCACCCAGCTGAGCGTGACGGACATCGTCGCCGGCGGGACGGTGCGGATCGTAGCGGCCAAAGATGGCTCCGGCTACACCGCAACGTCCGTCATGGTGGTGGCGGCGACCTCCACCGGTCAGTCCAACTGACCCCGCGGGGGCGCCCACTGTTGCCGGGTCCGGCGGGCCCGGCAGCACGCCCACTCTGTGGACTGCGACGGCGGGAACGCCGGGTTTTGCCGATTCGACCTGCTGTGAACGATTTCCGCAGCTCAGCGACTCTGGTCGAACATAATTCGGAGTGAAGCGCTTGCCGACCACTGGGTCAAAAAAACGCTTGTTATTTTATTACGTGCGCCAAATTGTGATTTGCACTACACTTCCGGAATTCGTCTCACTATGTGGAACCTGCGGTCCATTGTTACTTGCACGTTCGCATTGTTACGTTGCACACTTCAATTGTGAACAAGAACTCAACAGCACCTGCAGCTGCAGCTTCCTGGGTCAGCACACCCGCTGGTACCGAGATGCGCTGTTGTCGAATGCACGCCTAACTTTTACACCCCAAGAGTTTCTAGGCATTCGCCCCCCAGCCCAGAGTCGGGCGCCCCTCCCCAGTTTTCATTGCGGGGAAAGTAGCATTCGAGCCGCGATGACGGCCATTCACATTGAGGTAAGCATTCCATGTCAGTTGCATCCGGATACGTCCACATCTCCGTCCGTAACGCCAGCAAGGCCGGCCAGACCTCCGGGATCCGCCAGGGCTTTGGTGGCCGCTCCGCATTCGCGCCCGCCGGTTCGGCCGGCACCTTCCCGGCCCCCGGATATGCAGCCCAGGGCTACAACCCTGACTCCTACGGTCAGCTCCGCGCCGTTCCGCCCGCCCCGGCCACGGCGCCCACTCCCGTGATCGCTCCGGGTGCCGGCAGCGCGGCCCGTCCTGCTCCCAGCGACAACGTCGCCCGCGGCTTCGTGCTGTACATGGGGATCGACGAGGAAACCGCGGCCGCCGCCGGCACCTCGATCGCCAAGCTTGCCCAGGAGATCCGGGCCTACGCCCAGTCCCTTGTCGCCGGCGCCGAAAGCTACGCCGCCGTCGCCGTCGCGCCGGCCAGCGCCCCGGGTTCCGCCCTCGACGTCGTCCGTTCGACGTTCGGCGACCCCACCGCCGCTGCCCGCCAGCGTACCGAGACCGCCCGCCTGCAGCAGCCGCAGGATCCGCGGCCGTCCGGCGTGCTGATCGATCTGGCCCGCCGTGAGGTGCACCTCGACGGCGAATCCCTGAACCTGACGTTCAAGGAATTCGAGCTCCTGAACTACCTCGTGGAGAACGGCACCCGCACCGTAGGCCGCGACGAGCTCCTCGAAGGCCTATGGCGGAACGCCGAAGAGGTCCCCAACGAGCGGACCATCGACGTCCACATCCGCCGCCTGCGTTCCAAGCTCGGGCGCCTGGCCAACACGGTCCGCACCGTCCGCGGCCAGGGCTACCGCTTCTACGAGCACCCCGAGGTCGTCGTCTGGGCCGCTCCGGAATACTCGATCTAGCCTTGGCTTCACGCAAAGCGTCCGTTCCTCCTACTGCGGGGACGGGCGCTTTCGCTTTCGCGGCACGATCCCTCGGCGCCTGCCGCATTAGGATTGGGGCATGAGCGCGCATCACATCAAACGGCTGGTGATCATGAGGCACGCCAAGTCCGACTGGCCCGGCGGGGTGGCCGATCACGAACGGCCGCTCGAAGAGCGCGGCCACAGGGATGCTCCCGTCGCCGGAAAGTGGCTACTCAAACACGACGTGGTCCCCGACTTCATCCTCTGCTCCAGCGCGCTCCGGACCCGCCAGACCTGCACCTGGGTGTGCCACGCGCTCGGTGACAAAGCGCCGACGCCGAAGCTTGAGGACGGCCTGTACGCCGCGCCCGCCTCGCGCATGCTGGCGGTGATCAACCACGTTCCGGATACCGTGAACACGCTCATGGTGATTTCGCACATGCCCGGTGTCCAGGATCTTGCCATGCACCTGGCGTCCCGGGATTCCGATCACGATGCGTACATGGACGCCGCCACCCGATATCCGACCAGCGGGCTGACCGTGCTGGAAACGGAGAAGTCGTGGGCCGAACTGGACGGCCAGGACGCGCGGCTCACCCATTTCAAGGTTCCGCGCGCCAAATAACCGCCCGGCCGCCCGGGCGATGATTCCGGAGTCCATGGCTACCGGCTGCATTCTGCGGTTTACTGTTCCTGTTTGCTGATGTGGTTTTTCCAATGGTCTTGGGGCAGGTAAGGCAACCTCAGAGAAAAGGTGGATCAACGTGGATTCAGGGCAGCTCATAGGAATTATTATCGGCATCGTTGTGGTGCTGGCGATTGTCGCGGTCGCCGTCATGGTCAGCCGCAGGCGCAAAGTCGCCGCGGACCGGAACCGCGCTGCTGAAATGCGTGAACAGGCCAAAGCCGACGAGCTCACGGCGCGGGAACGCGAGGCCAAGGCGACGCGGGCCGAGGCGGACGCGCAGCAGGCCGAGCTTGAGGCCGAACGCCTGCGGCAGGAAGCCCGCAGCCGCCAGGAAGAAGCCGAAAAAGTCCGTTCGGGCGCGCAGGAGCAACTGCGCAAGGCCGACGAACTGGACCCCGACGTCGTCACATCCGAGCACGACGATGCGGCAGCGGAGACCCCCACCCGGCGGAGTTTGCGGTCCGAGCCGGTCACCGGTGAACCGGTCACCGGTGGACCAGGGGCCGGCGAGCCGGTTCCCGGCGCGCGCGTTTCCGGTGAAGAGCGTAACCCGGACGGCGTGACGCAAGCCGACTCGGCCCAAACCCACACCACGGATACCAACCCGCCGGACGACAGGCCGCGAAACCTCTGAGCCCGGAATCAGGAACCCAAATTCCGGAGCCCGGAATTCCAGGGCCGGAATCCTGCGCCGGCCGGCGTACTTAGCGGCGGGCGGAGTTCCGGGAGGGCGCTTTCGCACTGGGTGACTTGGCGGGTGTTCTTGCTGCGGGGGACCGGACCGGTGATTTGGCCGCCGGTGATTTGACGGAGGGGACCCTCGCGGGTGCCTTTGCCGCGGACTTGGCGGCCGGCCGCGCAGCCGCCGGACGTGCGGTGGTTCCCCGCGCCGTCGTTCGCGACGCCGACGGCCGCTGGCTGGCGGTCCTTGCCCCCGCGCCCCGTGAAACCGGCGCCGGACGGCGCCGCGGAGCCTGGCCGGGGGCGCGCCGGCCGCGGCTCCTGCCGGGCAGGGCGGTGCCGGCGAACAACAACAGCAAGGTGACGGCTCCGGCCGCGCCGGCCAGATAGAAATACAAATCCGGGTGTGCGGAATCGACGCGCGTGGACAGGGCATTGGGGTCCGGGTTGAAGGCTAGGCCCCACTGGCGCAGGAAGGCGATTCCGAACGCGATGAAGAGGATGCTGCCGGCCCCGCTCGCCACCAGGGTCTTGTGCCGGCGCCGGATCACGACCTCGGTCACGCAGGCCACATAGGCCGCCGAGGACGTACCGAGGAACCACACGAACACGGTCTCGTTCAGGGTGATCCCGGTCAGGATCAGGAGGGCCAGGGCGGCGAGAAATGCTCCGATGGCGATCTTCCCGCTGATACCCATGTGACGCATGTGAATAATCATGCCTGAGCGGGCGGCTGCTTCACGACGTAGCCGCGCATGGAGGCCATAATTGCGGCCACACTCTGCTCGCGGGTCCGCTCCGGGTTGTAGGCGTGGCGGTCCAGTCCCACCACGAAACAGGCGCCGAAGATGGCCGCTTCGAGGCTTCCCCGGGACACTCCGGGATCCACGGGATAGACGGCGGCGACTCCGTCGATGGCAGAGCCGATCACGGCGAGCAGGCGTCCGCGGAGCTCGGCGAAGGTGTCCTGCCATTCGCTGGGGGTCCGCCAGTTTTCGCTGACCCAGAGCCGCGCGAAGGACGGGTACTCGGCCATGAAGTCCATGGCCTGGCCGATCATCTCCTCCATGGCGGCGAGGGGATCGGCGGAGTCGTCCCGGACGCTCAGGAGTCGCGCCATGAGGATGTCCACGCCGTGGCGCAGAAGCTGGGCAATGAGGTCCGACTTGCTCCCGAAGTTGTAATACACCGTGCCCTTGGACACCCCGGCGGCCGTGGCGATCTCGTCGACGGTCACGCCCGCCGCACCCCGTTCGCCGATCAGTTCCATGGACGCCTCGAACAGCTTCTGCTTTGTGGCGTTGGTGCGGCCGGGACGGAGCTTCTTCTCGGGCTCTCCGGGGGCCGCCGTGCTGCCGCCGCGTTGGCTGATGGTCATACGGCGATCTCCGGTTTCAGCGTCTTGAGGGTCCAGTACTTGTTCTTGCGGACGGCCGCGGTTGACATGGCCAGTCCCAGCAAAGTGTAGCCAACCAGGCCGAGCATGGTGGGCAGGATGATCGCGAGGTCGGCCCCGTAAATCAGGTGCCGCATGCCGCTGACCACGTAGCCCATGGGCATGATCTGGTGCACGACGTGCAAGGGCTCGGGCGTGGTCTGCCACGGGAACGTGCCGCCGGATGACACCAGCTGCAGCACCAGCAGGATGAGCACCACGAGCTTGCCGGGCGAGCCCAGCAGCGCCACGACGCCCTGGATGATGGCGCTAAACGCCATCGCGGCCGCCAGCATGAGGAACCACATCAGCACCGGATGAGCGGGGTCCAGTCCGAGCCCCACGTCCACCACGAGGGTCAGCAGGCTTGCCTGGACGGCGGACACCGCGAGGAACGGAAGCCAGCCGCCCGCAGCGATCTTCCAGGCGGGCGCGTTGGAGGCCAGTGCGCGCTGGGTGACCGGGCGCATGGCCTGGACCAGCATGAAGACGCCGATCCACAGGGCCAGCGTAAGGAAGAACGGCGCCAGCCCGGCGCCGTAGGATCCGGCCTTGGCCTGCGAGACATTGCTGACCGCGACGGGGTCGGCCATGACCTTGGAGAGGCTGTCCTTCTGGGCGTCGTCCGGGTTGGGAACCTTGCCTGCGCCCTGGGCGAGTTCCCCGGCGAGGGTTCCCGCGCCGTCGGAGGCCGTGGCCGCGCCGGTCTCCAGCTGGGCCGCGCCGTCGTCGAGTTTCTGGGCGCCCTGCACGAGCTTGCCGGCACCGTCCACGGCGTTCTGCTGGCCGGCGGCGAGGGTGGCGGAGCCGCTGGCGAGCTGGTCCGCTCCGGCGGAGGCCTTGTCGACGGCGTCGCTGAGGGCGGGCGCCGCACCGGCCAGCTGCGAGGCGCCGGCGCTGACGGCGGCGGAACCGTCGGCGAGTTTCTGGACCTGGGTGGCGGCAGCCTGCAGTTTCGCGGCGGAAGCGGCAGCAGCCGGCGAAGGCGCGGCCGGCGCGGGAGTGGCGTCGACGTCGGCCACCACCGCATCGGCCTGCTCCTGGGTGAGGACGCCGGCGGCGACCAGATGGCCGGTCGATGCCACCACCCGGCTCCGCTGGCCCTGCGCGGCAGCTTGTTGCGCGGCCTGGTTGGCGGCGGCGAGCTGGCCGGGGATGCCCTGCATCGCGGTATTGAGCGCGGCGTTGCCGGCAGCCACTTGGGCGGCGCCGTCAGCCAGCTGCTGCGCGTTGGCGGGCAGGGCCGCCGTCTTGTCCTTGAGCTGGGTGAGGCCGCCGCTGAGCTGGGACGCCCCGGAGCTCAGCGACGTGGCGCCGTCCCGGAGCTTGACTTCGCCGTTGTAGAGCTCGGTGGCGCCGCTCTTGAGCTCGCCGGTGCCCTGGTGCAGGGTCACCGTGCCGTCATGGAGCCGGGCGACGCCGTCGGCCAGTTGGCCTGCGCCGTCGGAGGCCTTGAGCATCTGCGTATGGATGGTGCCGAACCCCGTCAGGAGCTGGTTGGCGGTCTCCTCGCCCACCTCCTTGGCCACTGTCGTGTGCACGGCCGTGGTGAGTTTGTCCACGATGGTGCTCAGGAGGTAGTTGTTGGCGTCGTTGGTGGTGACATTGAGCATGGCCTGGTTGGCGGCGTCGAAGCTGCCCGGAGATGCCAGGTTCGCGGAAAAGTCCTTCGGGATCTTCAGGGCAAACGCGTAGGTGCCGTTGCTGACGCCCTGGTCGGCTTCCTCGGTGCTGGCGACCGTCTTCCAGTTGAAGACGTGGCCGTCCACAAGGCTATCGGCCACCTTCCGGCCGGCCTCCAGCCGGGTGCCGTCGGCGGACGCGGCGCCGGAGTCCTCGACCACCAGAGCCGCATCGATCTGGTTCAGCTTGCCGTACGGATCCCAGTTCGCGTAAAGGTACACGGCGCCGTAGAGCAGCGGGACCAGGGCCAGGGCCAGGATGGTCAGCTTGGGCAGCAGACCGCCGGTCATTCGTTTGAGCTCGGAGCGGGCCAGCCGCAGCACAGTCACTTTGCGTCCTCGGTTTCGGGTAGAAGGGTTTCAGCGGGGCGGGTTTCGTCGGGCCCGGGGACCGCGTTGCCGATCACGGCGGCGGGCCCCGTCCAGCCCTCCGGAATACGGGTGACGGTAGCGACGACGGCGAGCGGCCGCCCGGCGTCGTGCGCCAGTTCCATCAGCCGCGGCAGCCAGTCGGCGGCGTCGCCGCTGTGCCGGTCGGGCGAGTCCATCACGAGCAGGCCCGTGTCCGGATCGGCGAGGGCGAGCGCTGTGAGCAGTTCGACCCGCCGGCCGGCCGGCAGCTGCTCGGTCCAGAGCCCGGCGATGTCCTCGAAGTTGTTGAGCTTCAGCCAGGGGGTGCTGCGCAGGGCGCCGCGGTGGCGGCGCGGGATCAGGGACAGGTCCTCCGTGACGAGGTCGCGGACGCTCAGGTGCTGCTCGGGCTCGTTGACGCCGGGGGAGTCGACCACATTGCTGGCCTGCCGGAGCGCCTTGATCCGCCCGCTGCCGTCCCAGCCGATGTTCCCCGACGAGGGTCTCATGCGTCCGGTCAGGGCCAAGGCGAGGGCCGTCCTCTGGTCCTGGCGGGGGCCTTCGACGAGCAGGAGTTCACCGCGCGCGGCCTCCAGCGAGGTCGGCGGCAGCAGGTCATCCCGCCGGCCGGTCACGGAGAGTTGTTGTACGCAGAGCAAAGCGTGCCTTTCGCAGAAACGGTGTCTGCTCCAAGGCTAACTAAACTGACTGGTCAGTTCAAATAAGAAGCCGGTGGTGTGATGAACGAGACGCGCCGGCAGGTTCAGAGGCCGTAGGCCTCCAGCAGGCGGAGCCAGACCTCGCTAATCGTCGGATAGGAGGGCACGGCATGCCACAGCCGGTCCAGCGGCACTTCCCCCACGATCGCGATGGTGGCCGCGTGCAGGAGTTCGGCAACATCCGGGCCGGCGAACGTGGCGCCCAGCAGCACCTTGCGGTCCTCATCGATGACCAGCTGCGCCCACCCTTCGTAGTTTTCGGCGTGCAGGGAGGAGCCGGAAACCTGGATGGGAAGCTCCACGGTGGAGGCCCGGAAACCGTCCTTCTCGGCCTGCGCCTTGGTCCGGCCCACGTTCGCCAGTTCCGGGTCGGTGAACACCACGTTGGGCACCGCGTGGTCATAGGCCGTCTGGGCAAAGCCGGTCCACGGTGCCGGCTCGCCGGTGAGCTCGCCTTTGGCCCGGGCGGCAATGGCGTCGCCGGTGGCCCGGGCGCCGTACTTGCCCTGGTGCGTCAGCATGGCCCGTCCGGCGGCGTCGCCTGCCGCGTACAGCCACGGGGTGCCGGAGGCCTCGTTTTCTACGGCGCGGTGGACTAGGCCGGTGGAATCGGTGGTGAGCCGCAGCGGGCCGCCTTCCGGTGCGGAAATCCCGACGCTGTCCAGGCCGATCCCCTCGAGGGCGGGGTGCCGGCCGGCGGTGACCAGCAGTTTGTCGGCCGTGAGGCTCGCACCCGCGGCTGCCCCTGCGCTGGCGCCGGTGCCGCCCCCGGCCCCGCCGTCGAGCACGAGGGTGAGGGAACCGTCGTCGTTCTCGCTGACGCTGCGTGTACCGGTATGGAGGCGGAGGTCGACGCCGTCGGCGCGCAGTCCGGCAGCGACCAGTTCGGCGGCCGGCTCCGGGAAGGCGCCCAGGAGGGCGCCGCGGGCAACGAGCGTCACGGCTGCGCCAAGGCGGGCGTAGGCCTGGGCCAGTTCGACGCCGGCCACCCCGCCGCCGAGTACGGCGAGCCGCTCGGGAACTTCGCGGGCGGACGTCGCCTCCCTCGTCGTCCAGTATTCGATGTCCTGCAGCCCCTCGACCGGTGGCTGGTTGGGGGTGGATCCCGTCGCGACCACCACGGCGTGCCGGGCCATGAGCGCATAGCTGTTGCCGTCCAACCCGGCCACCTCCACCTGCCGCGGGGCGGTGATCCAGCCGTGGCCGCGGATCAGATCAATCCCGGTGTCTTCCACCCATTTGACCTGGCTGTCGTCCTGCCAGTTCGAGGTGAAGTAGTCCCGGCGCTTGAGGACGGCGGCCACATCCAGGGTTCGGGTGACGGCCTCCAGGGCGCCGGGGACGGTCTGCGCGCCGTGCAGCGCGGTGCCCGGCCGCAGAAGCGCCTTCGAGGGCATGCACGCCCAGTAGGAACACTCGCCGCCCACCAGTTCGGCCTCGATCAGGACCGCCGTCAGGCCGCCGCGGACCACGCGGTCCGCAACATTTTCCCCGACGGCGCCCGCGCCGATCACAATGACATCGAATTCCCGCTCGAGCCGTAACGTCATGGCACCAGCCTACGCCGGGGCCCTGGCGCGCTCGGGGCGGGTGCTTGGCGCGGGTGCTTGGCGCGGGCGCTTGGGACGGGCGCGCCGGGCACCGTCGCGGCCGGGGCCCGGCGTAATGTGCCGTGCAAACCCCTTTGCAGGACCGGGGACCATCGATACTGTTGGGACCATACTTGGGGGAGGAGGCGGCGATGGCCGCAGGAAATATCACAGCAGGCAAGACCATACCGATGGCGAGGTTCAGTGCGCAGGCCCGGCTCCGGGCGCTTCAGGCGGACATCCTGGAGCTGATCCTCGAACGCGATCTTGTTGCCGGGGACCCGCTGCCCACGGAGAGCGAGCTCACCGCCGCTCTCGGAGTCGGCCGCAACACGCTCCGGGAATCGCTGAAGGCGCTCCAGGCGGTGGGAGTCATTGAGATCCGGCATGGCTTCGGCATGTTCGTGGCCCCGAGCAACTTCGAGGCACTGACGGACGGCCTCACTTTCCGTGCACGGTTGTCGCTGCGCCACCATGGCGAAGAAGCGATGCAGCTCGTCGATGTCCGGCAGGCGCTCGAATCCGGCCTGGTCGGTGCCGCGATGGACAAGATCACGCCCGAACAGCTGGCCATAGTGGAGGAATCGGTGGAGCGCATGGAAGCCTCGGCCGCTGCCGGAGAGCCCTTCATCGAAGCCGACGCGGAGTTCCACCGCAGGCTGTTCGAGCCGCTGAACAACGAGCTCCTGATCAGTCTCATGGAGGTTTTCTGGAAGGTCTACCGCCGGATCCACCTCGAGGTCGGCAGCCTGTATGCGGTGGACCTTCACGAAACCGCCGCCCTGCACAGGGAGATCTACGAGGCAGTTGCCTCGGCGGATAAAGTCCTCGCTGCCGAGCGGCTCAACAGCCATTTCGATGGAATCCGCAGCATCATCGCCCAGACAACGGCCTGACCGCCTGATCGCCTGATGCGCCGTCAACCCGCGTCGATTGCTCCGTAGCTGCCCTTTTGACCCGCCAGAAGGGCAGTTACGGAGCAATCGACGGTTAGCGGACTGCGGGCCGACGCTTAAAACAGAAGATCCGCCCCGGCGAACCGGAGCGGATCTTCTGCGTCTGTGCGCCCAAAGGGATTCGAACCCCTGACCTTCTGTTCCGTAGACAGACGCTCTATCCAGCTGAGCTATGGGCGCATTCTCGGCTCTTGGAGAACTTCTCGCTCCCCGAACCTCGAATTACTTTACGCGAGCCCGGGCCCAGTTACAAATCGAAACGGGTGTAATTTGGGCAACTAGACCGGTCTACGTGACCTTAGTCACAAAAAGTGCTACTGTTCACCGGCAAATTCCTTGGATTTCCGCGGGTTTTGATTCGCGCAGCCCTGGTCATCCCATGTCCGGGCCCAAAATCGGCACCGTGGCGAGCCCTAGCATTT
>NZ_JBFTHK010000019.1:0-42032 GCF_056394205.1 Arthrobacter sp. 10T413_2
GCGAGGCGGATGACGGGGGTGCCGCTCATGACGGCACCCTCGAACTCGAAGTGCACGCCGTTCTGTTCGGCCAGGGCGGTCAGTTCGGCGCCGCGGAGGGCAACGGGGCCCTTGTTCGTGGTGCAGACGCTCTTGCCGGATTCGAGTGCCCATCGCACGTGTGAAACTGCTGGCTCGCCGTCGTCGGGATTCGTGAAGGTGGCCTCGCAGATGATGTCGGCGGTGCAGTTGCGGATAACTGATTCGTTGTTGGTGTCTGTGGATCCTCCGTGCTTGGCGAAGGTTTCGCTGTCACCGTCCAGTTTGAGGGCGATGGAKAGGTCGATGCCCTCGGATTGGACCAGGGAGCCGAGGCGCAGGTCGGTGATGGCCACGACCCGCAGGCCTAAGCCCAAATCGGAACGCAGTGTCTCACCGCGTGCTGCGATCAGTTCGGCCAGCGTCCTGTTGACGCCGCCGAAGCCGATCAGCGCAATGTMGTAGGTGGTCATGGTGCTCCTTCAGTCAGTTACATCGGTCCTTCAATGTCTGACGGCATTMCATGTTCGTCAGTGMATTGGCTATGTCAAGTGATTCTGGCCCCGGCGGAACGGGGCGGATTCTGACCATCATCGCCGCTGTTTCCTTGTGGGCCGCTTCGGTTGCTGTGGCTCTTTCTACCAGGTCACCCACAGGCACGCGGCCCGCCGGGGCAGAAGAACATTCCCGCTACTCGCGCCCAGAGGCATAGCCAGGGAGTGCGTGAATAACGGTCGGTTCAGGGGCAGGGACGTTCACGACGACGTTCCGGCGCGGTKAGGTAGCAAGGTGTTCAAGGGTTTAGCCTGACGGGCAAGTACATACTGGTCTCAGTGGCTATCCGTCCTCGTCCGACACGGCCACCCGGTGCACTTGGGTGAGTTGGGCAACATCGGCCACAACCGTCTCGGCGGTGGACCGGGCCGGGACAGTGACCCTCAGGCTGAGGTGGCGCATGGATGTGTCCAGTTCATCCCGTACGTCAATCCCCGTTACCACAGTGCCTGAGGACTTCAACTTCTCCAGAATGGGCGCCAGGGGTCCCTGCCTTGCCGAATATTCGATTTCCAGCGGCATCTTTTGCTTCTGACGCCACTTGCTTGGTCGAACAAATTTCAAGCCGATAAGCGTGATCAATACGAACACAGTCCCGACGGAAACCTCCAGATACGAGCCTCCCGCGGCGGCAACGCCGCACGATGCCGCCAACCACACTGTCGCGGCAGTGGTGAGTCCTTTGATCRCGCCGCGGTCCCTGATGATCGCCCCCGCCCCGATAAACCCGATCCCCGAGGCAACCTGCGCGGCGATGCGCGCCGGATCCACGTTTGGTCCAGGTGTAACGTCAGCGAAACCGTACGCCCCGGAAAGCGAGAACATCGCCGCGCCCAGCGCCACAAGGACGTGGTGCTGACCCCGGCCGGATGGCCGGTGATCTCTCTCTCGATGCCCACGACAAGGCCAGCGGCCACGGCGGCGCCAAGTCGAAGGCTGATCTCAAAAACATCCATGTCTTTCCCTCTGACGTTGGGCCTGGGGATGGCCGTGCGGATGACCTCGACGCCGCGACGGTCGCGCAGCCAGTTCATCGCGTACCGCATCGAGCCGTAGTCCAGGGGCCACCTCGGACAGTGAGCCTTGGGAATTGGGATCGGTGACCGGAAGGCGCTCKATCGAGAGTGTGGGTGGATTCAGGGTTGGCCTGATATGCCGCCTCCTCGGGCGATGGTCGCTGGCCCGAGGAGGCGGTCGCTGTTTCGAGAATTTTCTTTCTGCGCCTGCGCTCAGTTACAGCAACCCGGTGGAGGCATGTTGGGTGGTGAAGCGTTGTCTGCCGAGGAGGATTATGGATTCGGGTTCGATGATTGCCCAGATTCCTTCGAGGTTCGAGAGCTCGGTGCTGCGGCCGGTGAGATGTTGTTGAAGGCACGTGATCGGGCCTGCGTGGCTTACGACAAGCAGTGGCCCTGTTTCTTGCTCATGGGCTTCGGTGAGTGCCTGGTGAACTCTCGCCACGGCCGAGGCGGGCGATTCCCATTGCGGGGGGTCGATGGCCACGGTGGTGAGGCGTGTCCAGTCATCGACGAATGCCTTTTGGGCCTCATCCTTGGTGAGGCCCTCCCAGCTTCCCAGGTGCCGCTCCACGAGTCGCGCATCTGAGTCGACGGCGTTGATACCAAGCTCCTKGGCGAGTGCGTGTGCTGTGTCGGCAGCTCGTTGCAGCGGTGACGAGAGGACTTGGGTGAAGATTCTCGGCAGCCGGGGCGCGGCTTGGTGTGCCGCCTTCAGCCCTTCCTCGGTGAGGGGCGGATCGGCACGGCCCTGCCATCGGCCTTCTGCATTCCACACTGATTGGGCGTGGCGGATCAGGAGGGCGAGTCGCCCGGTCATGATCGTAGCTCCAGAGCGTCCTGAAGAGAGTTMGCTCTGTTGCCGAGCTGGTCGAACCACAGGGCCAGGTGTGGTGCGTAAGAGATGGGGGTCTCGTCCGGGATGTGTTCGATGTCCGCGGACAGCCGGACCGTGAGTTCTCCGTACGCAGTKCGGTATCTGGCGAGGATTTCGTGTCCGAAGTGTTCGCTTCCAATCAGGTGGCCGGCCCCTAGCTCWTCCGTTCCGACCGGATGTCCAAGTTGGACGGCTTCAGGTCGGAGCCCGAGAACCCGGTCATCGGGCAGGGTGAGGAAACTGATGGGTGGGCTTCCGATGAAATCGGCTACGAAACGGTMGGCGGKGGAGAGATAGATATCGCGTCCGGAGCCTTCCTGAGCGATCACTCCTTTGTTCATTACGATGATCCGGTCCGCAAGGCTCATGGCTTCTGACTGGTCATGGGTGACGTAGATGATGGCAGTTTCGGTGAGACGACCGCGGAGGCTTTCGATCTCGTTGCGCATCTCGTAGCGGAGCTTGGCGTCGAGGTTGGAGAGGGGCTCGTCCATGAGAAGAACTTTGGGTTCCTTGGCCAGGGCACGCCCGATGCCAACGCGCTGTTTCTGTCCGCCCGAGAGTTCCCGAGGGTAGCGGTCCAGCAGATGATCGATCTGTAAGAGGCGTGCGACTTCTGCCACGCGCTGTTGCACTTCCTCTTTCGGCAGTCCGCCCACACGGAGTCCGAGTCCGATGTTGTCTCGAACTCTCTTGTGCGGATAGAGGGCAAAGTCCTGGAAGACGAGCCCGACGGGTCTGTGCTGGGGTTGGTCTTTGGTGAGGTCGGTGCCGTTGAACAGGATGCGCCCCTCTGTGGGGTCTTCGAGGCCGGCAATGCAGCGCAGCAAGGTGGTCTTGCCGCATCCTGATGGTCCGAGAAAGACAACGCATTCGCCCGGTTGAACCTCCAGGTCGATTCCGCGCAGTACAGGGGCACTGTGCCCGAAGCTCTTAGTGAGCCCGGATATGCTAACCGCAGCTGTCGATTGATTACTTGACATTGAGAGCCTCGATCTCTTGCTTGGCTTCGTTGAGGGCATCAGCCGGGCTCTTCTCGCCAGCGAAGGCGAGAACCCAACTGTCTCGGAAGGCATCAGCTGCTCGTGCTCCGTCGCGGCCTCMGAAGGCCGGTAGTTTGGCCAGGGATTTCATGGCGTCGATCCCGGCCTGGCGTGCTGGCTGCTCCCGCAGGAGCTTCTGGACGTCGGGGTCTTCGACGGCGCTTGTGCTGCCGGGAAGGTAACCGCTGTTGATGAAGGGAAGCTTGGTGGCCTCAGGGCCCGCGAAGCAACGCAGAGCCTCCGCGGAGGCTCGCCGCTTTGCGTCGGATTGCGAGTACATGACCCACATGGCTCCGGATCCGAAGGCAGTGTAGTCGCCCGAATAGTCCGCGGCATRGGGGACCTTGGTGGTACCGAACACGGGCCCAAGGCTTTTCAACCRTTGCGGCAGGGAGGCAATGCTGCCGATGTGCATCGATGACTGCTGAGTATCGAAGGCCTGAGAACTCTKGGAGTTGTCCGCGTAGATACCCACTGATTTGTCCTTCACGCCCGTTGAGAGCTTGGCGAGCAGTTTGCTTGATGCATCCGAAGCGAACGCGGGCTTGCCGTCCTTTACGACGGTGGCACCGGAGTTAGCCATGATCGTCGGCACGKAGAAGTTGTTGGAGAGCGCATAGTCGATGCTCAGCCCGACACGGCCCGTGGCCGGGTTGGCGAGCTTGGCAGCATCGGCCAGCAGCTCGTCGATGGTGGTCGGAGGCTTGTCGGGGTCCAGGCCGGCTGCCTTGAAGTGCTCACGGTTCCAGTACAGAACCGGTGCGCTGACGGCGTAGGGAACGCCGACCTGGACGCCGTTGCCCGCTTTGGCCAGCGGCAGGAATGAACTCAGTCCGGAGAAGTCGGAACTGTTATCGACCAGACCGCTGAGATTGTTCACCGCGGGAAGATCGGAGAGGGGTTCGACGTTGCCGATACCCTCCAAGGTGATGTCCGGTCCGTTTCCTGACGCGATTGCCGTCTGTGCGCGGTGGTTGAGTTCGTTGTAGTCGGCACCGACGGACTGGGCGTCGATGGTGAGGTTCTTGACCTTGGCTTCGCAGGTTTTGACGATGCTGGCGATGGTTCCATCGAAGAGAGTCGGATAGGTGTACCAAAGGCTGACTGTGGTCGGCTCCTCGATGCCTGGTGCGAAGGCATCCTTCGAGGGAGCAGAATTTGGGGTGCTGCATCCGGTGAGGAGGGCAGCAGCGGTAAGGGTGACGCCTAAGACCGCGAGGGATGGGTGGGTTTTCATGTCTAACCTTTCAATCCGGTAAGGGCGATTCCTTCGACAAACCGTTTCTGGGCGAAGGCGAATGCTATGAGAAGAGGAAGAACAGCGAGGGTCGACAGGGCCATCTGGCCGCCATAGTCCCGACCTGTCTCGGCGTCCGCGAAGTAGGAGATCCCGAGGGTRATCGGAGCAATACCGAGACCTTGGGTCATCATCAGCGGCCAGAAGAAGTCGTTCCAGCGTGCGACGACGCTGAAGATGGCGAAGGCGGTCACGGCAGGACGGGCAAGGGGGAACACGATGGTCCAGGCGATGGACCATTCCGACAGCCCGTCGACTCTCGCGGCGTCGAGCAGCGAGTGCGGTAGGCCTCGGAAGAACTGGTAGAAGAGGAATACCCCGAAGGCACTCACCCCAAAAGGCAGGATCAGCGCGGCATAGGTGTTGACCAGACCGAGGTTGGCGAAGCCGATATAGACGGAGAGGATCGTGACTTGGCTGGGGACCATGAGTGTGAGCATGACGAGCCAGAACATCGGTCGGCTGCCCCTGAATCGAATGCGTGCCAGCGCGTAGGCCGCCGGTACCCCGATGCCGATCTGCAAAACCAGCACGGCCGCGCAGACTAGGATCGTATTGCCGAATAGCTGCAGGATCGGGATGCGGTCGAACACGTTCTGGTAGTTCTCCAGCGTGAGCTGATCAAATCCTGTGAAGATCTGGTTCGGAGGGACAGCTCGTGGTCGAAGGGAGGAGATCACCATCCAGATCATCGGCAGCAGACAGAGCGCCGCCCCTATCCACAACGCGATCGAAGTTAAGATCCCTAGCATGCGGGTCGGCATATTCCGACCGAAAGACGCGGCGCTCATTGCGGTCCAGACATCGGGCTGCGGCGTGAGATCGTCCACTGTGCGGCGGTGATGGCCAGTGTGAGAATGAACAGGACGAGAGAAACGACGGCTCCGGTGCCGAACGAGGAGTAGAAGAAGCCTTCCTGCTGGATCATCATGGCCAGCGTGGTTGTTGAACMAGCCGGACCTCCATCGGTCATGACCTTGGGGGCATCGAAAAGTTCCACCGCGGCGATGGTGCCGATAATTCCGGCGAACGTCGTCGTAGGGGCAAGCATCGGCCAAGTGATATGCCTGAAGCGCCTGAACCCGTGCAGGCCATCCAGTGCTCCGGCCTCGTAGACGGTCCGTGGGATTGCGGCCAGGCCTGCGAGGAAGAGGATCATCATGTAGCCCGTCTGCCGCCAGATTCCAAACGCAATGATTGATGGCAACGCTGTGGATGAGTTGAGCAGCCAACCCGAGGGTGGTATCCCGAACCAACTCAGGAACTCGTTCAGCAGACCGACCCGCGGGTCGAGGATGAACTGCCAGACGACCGCCATCGCGACCAGCATTGCTGCTGTGGGCATGAAGTAGATCGCTTTCAATGCGCCCGCACCGCGCAGTCGTCCCATGATTCCCACGGCGACCAGCAAGGCGAGCCCAATGGAGACAKGTACCGTGACGATGGCGTAGATGACGGTATTCCCGAGCGCGGAGAGGAAGCTCTTTGATTGGAGCACCGTGATGTAATTGTCGATGCCGACGAACTCGAATGCTGGTCGCAGCGGGCTCCAGTCGAAGAAGGACAGCGTGAAGTTCGCGACTGCGGGAATGATCGCGAAGGCCAGCAGGAACAGCACCGTCGGCAATACGAAAAGCTGACCGATCCGTTCTCGGCTCATGCGGCGTCTGGCCACCGGATGCTCGCCGGTAGGCACGATTCGCGGTCTAGATGATATTAACTGCGGTGATGTAGTCATGTMCGTCCACCTCCAGGATCGACATTTCAAGGTCGTGTTTTGTGTGCGCTGTACTGCGAAGAGTGCGAGCCGTGACGATGGGTTCCGGGGCGGAGGCATCGAACAGCTCTCGCAGCACCCGTCCATCGCACCCCTGGGAACTGACGCCGTGGAGGCTGAGGACGGTAGGGATCACGTMGACGATGCCCGCAGGCACCGTCGATAGTCCCGTGCCGTGCACGCCCGGACCGCGCACGATCATTGTTGAGCGCAATTCGTGGGGAGACAAACTGCCATGGCCGCTGTGGAAATTGCCCGCGGAACCGTCGAGGAGATAGTGGACACCCTGGACGCCGAACTCGTTCAGTGCCTCCGCCGACAAAGGTGCGAGCACGAGGTCAGGGGCGGTATCGGCTGGCTGGCAACGCAGGAGATCCACGGTGAAATGGTCCCMTCCCCCGGCTTCCAGGAGTCGGCTGCCGAGGAAGGAGCCTGCAAGCCAAGGCTGCTGGTCTGCCCATTCCTGAATACGTCGAGCCGTTGAGATCTCTTCGCACCACACCATCGCCAATCCTGTGGGAACGATCGTCACTCCGGTCAGGTCGATGCCGTCCTCCCTAAGGCGCTCCGCGACATCGATCGAACCGATAGTGCGAGCAAATCCGTGGTCCGAGAGGACGAAGACGGTTAKATCACGTCCCGCCGCGAAGGACTCCGCGCCCTCCACGAGGCGAGAGATCGCAGCATCCAAGTGCGTGAGAGCGGATTTTGCCTCCGGGGAGCCKACTCCGTACCTGTGCTGTGACTTATCGGGCTCGACGAACCAGCACACGAGCACATCCGGATCCACTTCGGGAAGCACGAAACTCACGCTCGCGTCGACCGCGTAGTCGACGAGATCGGCGGTACTTGCACCATCACGCAGGCTCGGTGCCGGGCCCATCTTCTCCAGAAGGGCGTCGTTGGCCCATGCCGGTTGTGCGTGGCTTCCGTCGGGCCCCGGGCGCAAAGAAAGGGTCACTCCATGACCGGCCCCGACGCCAGGATTKAGCACGAGCGCGCCACCCGATGAGATCGTGGACACCACCGCCAGGGTCTGCCCTGCCTCGGCGAGGCGGTGGCCCAGGCTCTTTACACGTAAGAGCTCCTCGGGTTCAACGCCTACCGCCGAGACGAAATCAGCCTCCAGTGTGTTGACCGCCGATTTCCCGTCCGCAGTCCGAAGATAGTTACCAAACAACCCGTGGCTTGCCGGGTAGCACCCGGTCACCAGGCTGGCTGCGTTCACTCTTGTCACGGTAGGGATCGAGCTGAACGACTRTTCCACCMAGCGGCCCTCGGAGCTCAGGGCTGAGATTGTGGGCGTGATGTCCTGATGGATCTGGTCCGGACGCAGTCCGTCAACGACGAGGACCATCGTGAGTGGTCTGGTACCCGTGTTCATAGCTGCTGCCCCTTGCTGATGTCTGCCATCTGGTCAAGTGCCTCGAATGACACCGGTCCGCGCCGCAACGCAACGGCAATGCGCAATGCGTCGACAACGGCAAGGTGAACGAGACGTCCCGCCGATGCTTCCAAGCGATAGCCGAGGGACCTGCCGCCCGAAACCAGCGCAAAGTCACTAACTTCCGTCAGCGGCGACTTTGCGAAACTCGTCACAGCGATAACGGTGGCGCCGGCCTCCTTCGCGACCCGGGCAGCATTGACGGTCTGCTTGAACGCCCCCGAATGGCTGATAGCGACACAGACGCCGCCCGCCGGTAGATRCCGAGCGGCAAGATGTTGACCCATCGGGTCGCTCGGCGCGAACGCGAGCTTCCMGATCGCCGTGAACCAGTACGCCGCATCGGCGGCGATGCTGCTCGATGAGCCCCCGCCAAGGAACAGAATCTGCGGGCTCGGCGCCAACAGCTCGACGGCGGCCATGAAGCGCTCTTCGTCCACGGTCATCTGGGCGTCGACCAGCCCTTGCGAACCCGCGCCCAAGATTCGGCGAAGGACTTCACCCGAGGAGGTCGACTCGTCCAGAACGCCAGTGGGGCCCTCCGTCTCCGCCGCCCCCGTACGAACCAAATCCTGCGCKATCGAGATTTTTACATCCTGGAATCCCTCAAACCCGAACCGCCGGCAAGCACGTACGACCGTCGCGGCTGACACTCCGACGAGTTCAGCTACCTCCGATACAGACGAATGGACTATAACGGCAGGCTGGGTCAGCAACACATCCGCGATACGTCGATCGCTCGTGCTGAGTTGCGGGAACACGATACGCAACCGGGCAGCAACCTCACCCGCCCCGATCTCGCACTCGCTTAAAAGCTCCAACTGGTCCGACACACTCACTCCTCCTGGCACCCACCGAGTTGTGGGCACCCCCAACTCAGTAAAGACGGCACACATGCCATGAAATGAGATTTCAGGTAAACACATGGTGAACAGAAATTTCATTTCTTCGACGGGAAGAGTGGCCACGCCGCCGGGACTCAAGTCCCCTGATTAAGAGGGGCCTCGCTMACTCTCTGCACGACGGTGACGGAACCTGTTGCAGCGCTCACTCCTACCACCCATTCCCGCAAACCGCGGAGGGCGCGGACCCTGGGTTCGAACTCATTTGCCAAGGAACGCCCRGTCGGGGAATCCGCTTGTTTCCGAGCCATTCCTGCACTGATTTCTTCACATAAATCMTGATCCACTAGACCTGAACCTAGGCTTAGTGAAGCTTCAAGAGATGTGATGCCAAGCGCCGACTGGTCACACGCCAACCCCATGCTCGTGGGTGGATCGGATGAAGAAGCGACCGCTGCGAGCCAAGAAGTTCCCGACGGTAAGAGCATCGTGAGAGGCGTCGACACTTTGGTACAACAAGCCCATCCAGTAGCCCACTTCAAACCGGACAACGAGGCGCTGGCGGACTCCGTCGCCGTGCTGCCCGTCATCGATTCATGCTGCGGCACGGTGGAATTCTGTGTAGCAGGCACTTGGGAAAAGCACGTTTGTCTCGATGCCGGCACGTTGATGCGTTCCCTGCTGAATTCGGTGCGGCCTGTTAGATGGTCCCGACAGGACGCACAGCTGATCTTCACGATCGCGCGTAGAGGTTCGCCTAAGGGGCATGAAATCAGGTTCTTCCTTGCTGATTGAGGGCCGCCGCGAAGAGTTGCAGGCCCTGACCCGTTCAACCCCCGTTTCCAGAAGGTGGTACTTGCACGGACCCCGAAAACTCGATTTCCGCACCGGGGAAAGGGGGTCCGGGACCACGCGCGGAAAAGTAGCCATTGTCGGATTGGGTACGGTAACGATCGTTCGCAAGACACCACCAGGCGTCTTCGCAGAGTGGCGGAACCACGCGGCMAATTTTGTAACGCTTCCCGCGTACGCGCCTACGAAACGTCCAACCCGGATGGTGATACGTTCCGGGGATGCGAATCGGATCCGGCTGATCTACACGCACGTCTCGGACCAGTACTCGCCCTTCCACAGCAAACTCGTCAACGTTGGTGACCGCGACGCGACCTACGTTCTGGACGGGCTGCTCTATCACGAGYCCGACCTGGCGATCCAGGAGCACTACACCGACACGGCCGGATTCACCGACCATCTCTTCGCCCTCATGCACCTGCTCGGCTACCGGTTCGCGCCACGGATCCGCAACATCGGCGACACCCGCCTCTACACACCCACCAACGATCCAGGACTCCCGGGCCCGGCGCCGCTGATCGGCGGAACGATCAAAACGACAACGATTGGCCTGCACTGGGACGAAATCCTACGCCTTGCCACGTCCATCAAAGCCGGCACCGTGACTGCCTCTTTGATGATGCGAAAGCTCAGCGCCTACGCCCGCCAGAACGGGCTCGCCCTCGCCCTACGGGAACTGGGCAGAATGGAACGGACCCTCTTCCTGCTGGACTGGCTCCAGGACCCCGGCCTGCGCCGCAAAGTCACCGCCGGCCTTAACAAGGGCGAGGCCCGGAACACCCTCGCCCGGGCCGTGTTTTTCAACCGGCTCGGCGAAATCCGTGACCGCTCCTTCGAGCAGCAGCGCTACCGCGCCAGCGGCCTGAACCTTGTCACMACAGCCATCGTTCTCTGGAACACCGTCTACCTCGACCGCACCGTCTCCACCCTGGCCAGCAACGGCGCTGACATCGACCCGGACCTCCTGCGGTTCCTCTCACCCCTGGGCTGGGAACACATCAACCTCACCGGCGACTACACCTGGCCGCGCGCCAACCACATCAAACCCGGCAAATACAGGCCACTACGTCGCCCGGCAAAACCCTAGCGTCGGATATTTCACTTTTCCGTGACCAACGGGGGCTCCGTTGCGCCCAGGCTTTGTCGACGCCGCGGCCGCGGTGGCCTTTGACCTGTTGGGACGAGTTCTGCCGGCGGGCGCGCTGTGGGTGAAATACGATTAGGCCATGGTAACCAGTGTTGATGTGGCCCGGCATCTTGGACTGTCGCAGTCGACGGTTTCACGTGCTTTGCGGGGGGACCCGGCTGTCGCGCCATCTACCAAGGAGCGGGTTTTGTCGGGGGCCCGGGAACTCGGCTACGTACCGGATGCAGCGGCTCGCATGATGGTGACGCGGCGGACGCATGCGGTGGGCATCGTGGTCGCGGACCTGACGAGCCCGATCTACCCCGTCATTGTGGAGTCGTTGCAGAATCGGCTGCTGGAACGTGGTTACCGGATGGTGCTGATTAGGGATCCGGATATTTCGCCGGATCCTGAGGCCGTTGATGTACTCGATCGTGCGACGGTTGACGGGATGATCTTCGTGTCGGCGAGGGAGGGATCTGCCGCGGTCCGGCGGGTCCTCGACCGCGGCACCCCGGTGGTGCTGTTGAGCCGTGACGATGTCAGCGTCGATGTCGAAGCGGTCCTCGCGGATGACAGGGGCGCGGGTGAGTTGGTGATTTCCCATCTGCAGGGTCTGGGGCACACGAKAATCGGCGTGCTGTCGACTCTGCGGGACCGGTCCAATGGCCGTGACCGCGAGGACGGTGTCCGCGCTGCCATGGAGCGCCGCGGCATCCCGGTACGTGAGGACTGGATTCAGCACCTCCGCTTGACGCAAGAGGACGGGGTGCGGGCGGCCCTGGAGATGCTTGATCGCCAGGACAGGCCGACGGCACTGTTTTGCGTGACGGATGCCTTTGCGTTTGCTGCCCTCGATGCCGCGGCCCAATTAGGCCTTCGGGTTCCGGATGAGCTGTCGATCGTCGGTTTTGATGACTCCGGGCCATCCCGCTGGGCTTTTGTGAACCTGACCACCGTGCACCAGCCCATTGCGGAGATGTCGTACGAGGCGGTCGACCGCCTGGCCGGGAGAATCGAGGGCGGGCCTCCCAGCCAGACGCGGAAACCCGTATTTCCGGTCAGGCTGGAAATACGGGGGACGACCGCGGCGCCTCCTCAGGCGGTATTGCGKCCGCCGCTCAAGTCGAGTGTTTGACCGGTCATGTAGCTGGCTTCTGCGGAGAGCAGCCAGGTTGCCAGGGCGGAKAATTCTTCCGGCAGTCCGACCCTGCCCATGGGTACCTTGGCGAGCAGTTGGGCGTTCCTTTCGGGGCTGAGGTCCTCAAGGAGTCGTGTCTTCATCATGGATGGTGCGATGGAGTTGACGGTGACCCCGAAAGGCGCGACTTCCTTTGCTGCCGTTTTGACCAGGGCCACGAGTCCGGCCTTGGATGCCGAGTAGGCGGCCTGGTGCGGGTTCCCCTCACGCGCGGAAATTGATGACAGGAGGGCCACCCGGCCGTATCCCTGTTGTGTGAGGACCGGGAGGATGCTGGCCAGGCCGTGCAGGCAGCCGTCCAGGTTCACGCTCAGGGTCCTGGCCCATCCGTCGGCGGGCATTTCGGTTACCGGGACCTCGGGGCCCTGGATTCCGTGGGCGAACAGGGCCCCGTCGATCCGACCGTACCGCTTGAGTATTGTCTGGATGGTGCGGTCCCAGTCGGCCCTTCTGGTGACGTTCAGGGCCATGCAGTTTTCGGGGCTGCTTCCGTCGCCCAGCCCGCCGGCTGCGACGTCGGTGCAGACGACGGTGGCGCCTTCGCGTGCGAGCCGGTCCGCGGTGTCGGATCCGASCCCGCCGGCGGCTCCGGTGACCAGGATGACCTGATCGTGGAAGCGGCCGGGCCAATAGATCTCGGCGCTGGCGGTTCGGGGCTGCGKGSGGCTGCCTGCGGCTGCCCCGGGTGTTGTGATTTCGGTGAGTTCGCTCATGGTGTTGTCTCCATTTCAGTGTTCAGGGGTGAGCCGACCAGGGTCTCGGCTGCGGTGTGGAGGTGTTTGAGGTGTGCGGMTGTGCCGAGGGCCTCGACGGCCCAGACGTCGGGGACTTCGACGCTGACCGGGGCGTCGGGAAGGGCCGCCAGGATTTCCCGAAGCGGGAAGACGCCCTCCCCGGGGGCCAGCCTTTTCGCACGCGACTCKATCTGCCGGGCTGATCCGTTCACGTCCTGTCCCAGCGGCATGCGGTGGGGGACCGGCAGTGCCGGGGTCTCGGCCGGGCCGTCACAGAGCTGGATGACGGTGACCGCCCCTGCCGGCAGGGCTATCAGCTCTGTGATGAGGCCGCCGGCGCGCACGAAATGGAGCGCGTCCAGCATGATGCCGCAGCCCGTCCGGTCGACCAGCAGGCCGGCGGCCGGGATGGAGTCAAGGGGCTGATACGAGATCGGTTCAATGGACGGGCGGATGCCGTACGTCCGGGCATCCTCAACCAGCGCCGCGAGGCTGTCCGTCAGGCGGGCKCGGTCGGGATCACCGCCGATGACGTTGAGCACGGAAGCGCCGAGGGCTGCGCCGGCCTCCAGGACCGGTTCCCAGTCCTTGCGTCCGCGGTGTCCGTCCAGGGTAAATACTTCAATGTCGCGGACTGAGAGGCCCGTGGCCGCCAGGCGTTMAATGGTCTGCACCGACATGAACGAACCGGCCGCCATGGGGTACTGGGTTTCACTCCGGGTGGCCGGGTGAACCCGGATCCCGACCGAGGTGAAGCCCGCAGCTGCCGCTGCGTCCATCAGGTCCGGCGGACTCAAATGCAGCGCCGACAAGTGCGCCAGCCCGATAGTTCTGTTCATAACTTCATCCTGCTCACTGGGTGTTTGACTGTTATTAAGCGATGCGCGTATGATCTAAATCACTAAATGACTACGTAGTCATTAAAGCACTCAATCCGCTCGCCCGCAAAGGTGCAGCCGAGCAAACAAGAAAGGTTGCGGTGAACCGCAATGCCTCATTCCCGCACTTCCAGCACCGGGGGCGCCGCCACGGGCGCACTGAACCATCCTCCCGTCGTCATCAGTGCCAGGGCAGGACGGCGGGCAGCGCTGGCCAGCACTGTCGGCGCCGTCGTCGACTGGTATGACTTCTTCCTCTACGGCACGGCCGCCGCCGTCGTGTTCGGACCGTTGTTCTTCCCCTMGGACAACCAGGTCGCCGGGCTCCTGGCGTCCATGGGCTCCTTCGCCGTCGGCTTCCTCTTCCGCCCGCTCGGCGGGGCCATCTTCGGCCACTTCGGCGACAAGTACGGCCGCCGCACCATGCTCTTCAYCACCGTCATCATGATGGGACTGGCCAGCACCGCCATCGGGTTGCTCCCCGGCTACGCCGCCATCGGCGTCGCMGCACCCATCCTGCTCGTGACCCTGCGGGCCATCCAGGGCATCGCCGTCGGCGGTGAATGGGGCGGCGCGGCCCTGATGGCAGTGGAAAATGCGCCGGCAGGCAAGCGCAACTTCCTCGCCACCGGTGTGCAGATCGGATCCTTCGTCGGGCTGCTGCTCGGCACCGCAGCGTTCTCCCTGGTCACCGCCCTGACCACCCCGGAACAGTTCCAGGCCTGGGGCTGGCGGCTGCCGTTCCTGATCAGCATCCTCTTCGCCCTTGTCGGCCTCTGGATCCGGGCCGGCGTACCCGAGTCGGCGGAGTTCACCGCCGCCAAGGAAGAACACAAGAATGCGCGCGCACCGTTGGCCGAAGCGCTGCGGACCAGCCCCAAGCAGATCCTCGCCGTGATCGGCATGCGGATGGTGGACCAGAGCACCTTCTACATGGGCTTCACCTTCTCCCTGGCCTACGTCAAGAACTTCACCCACACMCCTACCTCCACCGTCCTGACCGCCTCGATGGTCGCCATGGTCCTGGCCATCCCCTGCCTGGCACTCTGGGGACGCCTCGCGGACAAGTACGGCCGGAAATGGTTCTACATCATCGGCCCCCTCGCCGCGGCCCTTGCAGCGGCACCGTTCTTCGCAGCGCTGGAAAGCGGTGAACTGATCCCGATGATCCTCGGCTTCGTCGCCCTGATCAACCTCGGACACAACATCTCCACCTGCGTCCAGCAGACCTGGTTCACCGACATGTTCGACGTCCGGATCCGCTACAGCGGCGCAGGATTCGCCTACGCACTCGCCGGAGCCGTGGGCGGCTTCATCCCCCTGATCGCCACCGCCCTCATGGCCAGCAGCGGCAGCTGGGCCCCCGCCGCGGCCCTGCTGGCCGGGCTGTGCCTGATAGCCCTGATCTCCAGCCTTTGGTCCTACAAGTGGGCCAACAAGGAACACCACTAAACCCACAACGCAGGACGCACCCAAGCCAGCGGCGACCCACAGGCGGATGCGCGGGCACCCAGCGGCCGGAACGCCCGACTGCCCGCGCATTCGCCTCCTGCAATAGCCATCGATCACGAAAACAGCTAACGATGAAGGCCAGACCCCAGTGAAGACCACCAAATCTGATGAACTGACCACACCCCCCGCCAAGACCCTGGACTGCGACGTCCTGGTGGTGGGCTCCGGTGCCGGCGGCCTGTCCGCCGCCGTCACCGCCGCCTACCACGGCCTGAAAGTCGTCGTCGTTGAAAAGGCCGAGGTCTGCGGCGGTGCCACGTCCTGGTCCGGCGGCTGGGCCTGGACCCCGGGTAACCCGCTGGCCAAAGCCGCCGGCGTCAACGAGGACCGCGAACTTTTCCGCACCTACCTGCGCCACCKGCTGGGCGGGAACTACCGCGACGACAAGGTGGACGCGTTCCTTGAGGCAGTCCCGCACATGGTCGGCTTCTTCCAGGACAAGACCAGCCTGCAGTTCGTTCCCGGAGCCAGAATCAAGGACATCTACGGCAACACACCGGGCGCCGGAACCGGCCACCGCTCCGTGGGACCCAAACCCTTCAACGCCCGCAAAATCAAACCAGAACTGCGCGCCAAAATGCGCCACCAGCTCTACGAGACCTCCTTCCTGGGCATGGGCATCATGGCCGGCCCGGACCTCACCAAATTCCTCTCCGCCTCCCAGGGCAACCTCCAGGGTCTGTTCCACGCCGCCTGGCGGGTGGGCTTCCACCTGCTGGACCTGGTCCTGCACCGCCGGAACATGCAGCTTGTCAATGGCACCGCGCTCACCGGCCGGCTCATGAAATCCGCCGACGACCTCGGCGTCGAGATCCGCGTCTCTACCCCGGCCACGCGACTTCTCACCGATGAGACCGGCAAGGTGACMGGTGCTGTCGTGGATTCACCCGCCGGCAGCTACACGATTAACGCCTCCGGCGGMGTGGTCCTGGCCACGGGCGGCTTTCCGAATGACGTTGCCCGCCGCAAGGCGCTGTTCCCCAAGACCCCCACGGGCCGCGAGCACTGGACGCTGGCTCCCAAGGAGACCACAGGGGACGGCATCACCATGGCCCAGGCCGTCGGAGCCCGCTTCGATACCGACGTCAAGTCCCCGGCCGCCTGGTGTCCGGTCTCCCTGGTCCCACACCGGAACGGACGCACCGGGACGTTCCCGCACATCATGGACCGCGCCAAACCCGGCAGCATCGGCGTGCGCGCGGACGGACGCCGCTTCGTGAACGAGGCCAATGGCTACTACGACTACGTGGAAGGAATGCTCCAAGCGACCCCCGACGATGAACCCGTCGAGGCCTGGCAGATCGGTGACGCCGAGTACGTGCGCAAGTTCCCGCTGGGGATGGCCAAGCCGCTGCCTGTCCCGMTCTTCCCCTACCTGCGCTCCGGGTACCTGAAAAAGGGAAACACCATCGAAGAACTCGCCGCCGCCTGCGGTATCGATCCGTCCGTTCTGGCGAAGACCGTGGCGGAATTCAACGAGAATGCCCGCAAGGGTGTGGATCCGGACTTTGACCGTGGCGTCAGCGAATTCAATCGATACGGCGGAGACCCCAAGAACGCCCCGAATCCCTCGCTGCGGCCGCTGGACAAGGGACCGTTCTACGCCGTCAAGATCGTCCCGGGATCCTTCGGCACCTTCGCAGGCCTCGCCGCTGATCCACGCTCCCGGGTCCTGGACAACAATGGGCAACCCATCGCCGGTCTCTATGTCGCCGGCAACGACCAKGTATCGGTCATGGGCGGACACTACCCCGCAGGGGGCATCAACCTCGGCCCCGCCCTGACCTTCGGATACATCGCCGGACGCGACCTCGCAGGAGCCACACACTACGAAGACGACGGCACCCCCGCCCCCGCCCCCGAAACAACTACCGGTAACGATGACGCCACGGACACACCAAGTCGTCACCGGTAACGTACTTACCGGAACCCGACACCAGTCGCTGGAAGGGATTCGGACCGTCAAGATTCGCGACCCCCACGCTCTTGAAGGAAGGCGCCCCTGGCCGAGCCTTGTAGCCAAGGGCCCGAGGGCGCGGCGCATCTCCATCGATCGTCTCTGACTCGGAGCCTGCACCGTATAGCTGAATTTACTATCACTCGCCGGATGGCACGCGCGTCTGCCGGGCGGGAACAGGCGACTCGAGCGGGCCCCGTCACAGGATGACGGTGTGCATCACTTGCAAGATCCCGCACACAGGGGGAGCCACCAAACCATCCATGCTGCCGAGGGGAAAACCCATGCCCACTTCACATCAAAACAGGCTCCAGGGTCGACGGCGTTATTGACCAAAACACTGGTTGTCGATCTCAGCCGCGCCCTGGCCGGACCCCCAAGTCGGCATGATGCCGGCGAYCGCGGCGCCAGGGGCATAAAAGGTTCGAAGCATCGATTCCCAGGCCCGAAAGCCTGCGGCACTCCGAATGGTGCCACGGCTACGGTTGCGAAACCGACGTCGATCAGGTCAACCTGTCCGGCCCAAAGTTTGGTGAGCAGGACCTCCTGCCAGTGCGGTTGCGGGCAGTCCGCTCCCTGACGTCAGTTTGAGGTGTAKCTAACCCTGACAGGGCGTGCTGCATATGTGCGGCATGAGTAATCRGTTATATCGAACTMCTAAAAGGCCTCATGGTCCTCGGTGGACGAAGGGAATCATCGGGGTGTGCAGCCTTCTTACGCTTAGATCATGGAAATGCAGCGCCGGTTTTACTGTGGTCGTTTCCGGAGGAGAAGCACCGCCAGGTCGCGGACTACGGCTTCGATGGAAGCCCTACGGCTTGCATGCTTCGCGCCGGCGGGCTTTTCGCGGCGTGCTGGTACCGGTGTTTGTTCGCCGGTTGGCCGAGGAATCCGGCCTACATCGGTATGGATGGGGTAGTAAAAGATGAGGTCGGTGCTCCGTCGACGGATGGGGATCTCGGGTGGCAGCGTGGGCTCCAAATGTTCTGGGCCGTCGTGGCAGTGTTGGACCGCACCCGGGTACATCACGCCCCAGAGGGCCACGCTGTATTCCTGGGCACGATAGTGCTGCGCCGGCCAGTGGGTCGTGGAGACGTAGCTTGCGCCACTGCGCAATGCTCCCTTCCTGGCAAAGGCCCTCATTGTGTTCCTTTCTGACATCACGATTGTTCAGCTGTCCCTGACCGTGGGTTGACGTGGCGAGTGGAGCGAACAGGCTTGGGGAAATCTCTTCGGCTGCCTTGGAGTTCCAATGCCGGCGGGCTCGTCCCCATTTTTCACCCGTTTGGCCCCGTCACCTCGCAGCTCCGGCGTCCGTGCCCAAGACGGCGCTGCTGGCGGCATGGTTCCTCATACGGTCCGCCAGCACTTTGCTCTGGAACGTCAGAGTTCTTTGAGAACCGTTGCCAGGCGCGCGTGCCCTACCTCGATCCTTTCTGGGGTTTGCGATGCGCAGCAAAGTCGAAGTGCATTGCCGAAACTTCCGGAAACCGAGAAGGCGAGACCCGGGATGAAGGCTACGCCTTGGCAACTGCAACCTCGAACAGTTTTGAAGTGTCAATCGCGTTGTTGAAGGTGCCCCATAGGAAGAAGCCGCCCTCTGGATTGGTCCACGTGGCTAGTGCGGTCGGCCCAGGGAATGTTAATGGCGGAGACTGAAGGCGTTGACATGTCATCCTCTTTTCTTGTGGCGGCTATTGAGCTGTGTATCCGCCGTCTATGGGCAACGAGGTGCCGGTGATGTAAGAGGCTTCATCCGAGGCCAGATATGCCACGGCTCCGGCCACGTCGCTTGGAAGTGCAAGCCGTTTAAGGGGGATTTCGTCAACAACCCTTGCTTCGGCCGCTGCTGGATCTGCATGCGTTTCCAGCCACTCGTCGTACAGCGGTGTCTTTGTCATGCCTGGGGCAACGGCGTTTACTCGGATGTTGTAGGGGGCTAGGTCCACGGCTGCAGCCTTCGTCAGCGCCAGCATTGCTCCCTTGCTGGCGCTGTAAATCCCCATGGTGGGCACTCCGATTGAGGCCAAACGTGAAGTGATGTTGATGATCGATCCGCCAGTGTCCTGCATGGTTCGGGCGGCCGCTTGCAGAAGGCGGATGGCAGCGAAAGTGTTGACTTCGAAGACTTCTCGGATCTCCTTGTCGGGAACTAACAGAAGGTCTCCCGTGTGATCGACCGMGGCGTTGTTGACCAGCACGTCGAGTCGACCAAAGCGTAAAACTGCTGCGGAGGTGAGGGCATTGCCTGATTCTTCGTCTTTGATGTCCGTGGAATAGAAGTGCAGATGGGAACMGAGTGCCGCTTCAAGTCGTTGCCCTCGCTCGATTGACCGCCCGGTTGCCAGCACCTGGGCACCTTCGGCTACCAGTCTGCGGGCGATTGTTTCCCCGATACCGGAAGTAGCGCCTGTGACCAACGCGACTTTGCCCGCCAGACGGGCGTTGGAAGTTGATTGCGATAGCACTTTGAATCCTCTCGTAGGCACATTTMGTGCGTGCYAAATGTCTTCGCCTCCGCTTTCCAAGCATTCCCCATCGTTTGGTGCTCTACCGGGGTACAGGTTTTGATTCCTTAGATGCGATGGCCGCAGTTGACTGCTACGAGTAAGCGAGCACTGTCGACTGTGTTTGGAGTGGACAGGCTGGTCCCTACTCACCGTCAGGAAGAGGCCGTGTTTGTACCGCCGCGGGCAATTTCMAGTGCCTGGTCGGCCAGCGTCAGGTGTTCGGGAGGAACGGCCGCCRCCAGGGCGCCGAAGGCTATTTCTATCCTTTGACCTTTACTTAGTGGGGATTCCTGAGGACCTGCGCTCCGAGGGGTCGCCTCAATCAGCTCGTGTATTCCAGGATGCTGATCAATTGCCTGAAGCCCGCGGCGTGTGCCCGGCTGAGTTCGAGTGCAACCGGCTGCGGGCAAGAGGAAAACTTCGCTATTACCGTGTCGCTGACGGGGTCAATCCAAATGAATTGGCCGTGGATGCCTGCAGCGTAGACCGTGCCTCGGCTATCTCCGGGGACCCACCACTGGTTCCGGTATGAGCCGTTGGGGTGGACTTGCTGGTAGGCGGTTCCTCTTGCCAGTTGCGGGTCTCCGCCGCGCATCGTGTCGTTGATCCACCATGATGGGACGACCGTTTGCCCGTTGGCTTCCCCCTCGTCCAGCATGAGCTGTCCGATCTTGGCCAAGTCTCGTGCGGTGCAAGCGATTCCTCCGTTCGCAAATGCGAAACCACCGGAATCAGTGGTAATCAGTGCATCATCGAGGGTCCCAAGCTGGGACCACAGTTCGTCGGAGACGACTTCGGCGTATCGCTTTCCGCTGACGTTCTCGATGATCCATGCCAGCACGTCTGTACCGGCTGAGCAGTACTGAAATGATCGGCCGTGTTCTCCGGCAGCTTTGAGGAGCGTGAGGAATTCGTAAGTGTTCTCTGGGTCTGTTTCGAGCTTGGGGCGCCAGCCGGCGATCCTATCCTGCTGCTGGACTTCAGCGGCCGCATCCAGGTAGTTCTCGCTGTAGCGGACTGCGGCGGTCATGTCGAGTACTTGGCGGACCGTCGCGTTCCCGTAGACGCTTCCCTTCAGTGGCGGGACGTAGTGGTGGACAGGCTGTTGCGTGTCTATGAGTCCCCGGCCCACCAAAATACCCATGGTAAGCGCGCAGACGGATTTGGAAACAGACATMAGGACGTGCCGGTCGTGCGGCTGGAAAGAGCCAAAATAGCGCTCCAGGACCAGTTTCCMGTGTTGAAGTACGACGATGGCATCTGTGTGCGTGGATTCCAGGAACTCCTCAACGCTGTGCCACCTCTCCGCGTGTTCCGGTGTGGCTGACTCACTTCCAGTAGAGGGCTCGGATGCTCTGCCTCGACGGATCGTTGCGGTAGTGATGAGCTCACTGATGTGAGCGAAGCCCCAGCGATTGAATGGGCTTTCCTGCCAGTTTTCCAGGGTGACGTGCTCATTGAAGTMCTGGCCGGCATAGCGGTCAACCTTGCCGGGGCTGGTCAGAAGGGAACCATTTGCTGTTGTCTCTAGCATGTTAAGTCGCTGCCTTGCGTGGTAAGGGTGGGGAGGGCGTGGGAGTCTGCCAATTCGGGCCGGCCGCGCCCTGGGGCTGCCTCGAGGAGTCTGCGGGTGTAGTCGTGCTGTGGATCGGTGAAGATCCGTTCGGCTGGTCCGCTTTCTACGATCTTTCCGGTCTTCATGACAGCCACCTCATCGCTGAGATAGCGGACGACGTCCAGGTCGTGGGAGATGAGCAGATATGTGAGCCCTTTTTGTTGCTGCAGGTCCTGGAGCAGGTTCAGAATCTGGGCCTGGACGGAAACATCAAGGGCGCTGGTGGGTTCGTCCAGGATCAGGAGACGGGGCGAGGTGGCCAGGGCGCGTGCTATGCCGACGCGTTGGCACTGTCCTCCGGAGAGCTGGTGCGGGAGCCGATGGGCGTGCCCGGCTCCCAGCCCGACCTCGTCCAGCAGATTGTTTATTCTTGCTTGGAGGGCCTGCCCTTTCAGGGCAGTGTGGGCCAGAAGTGGCTCTGCCACTGAAGCGCCGATAGTCATACGTGGATTCAATGATGCCACTGGATTCTGAAGTACTATTCCCATCCGGGAACGGATKGTCCGCAGTGCCTTGGGTCCGAGTTTGCCGAGGTCATGTCCTTCAAATATGGCCCGCCCGGATGTTGGGCKCATCAGCTGCATGGCGCAGCGGGCGAGGGTACTTTTGCCGGAGCCGGATTCTCCGACAAGGCCGTAGACCGTACCTTCCTTGATGCTGAAGGAGACGTCGTCGACTGCGGTGAAGACTCTTCTGTGGTGCGGAAACGTTTTGACGATTTTTTCGAGGGTGAGAACGTTGGTCATAGTTCGCCTTCCTGGAGGCAGGCGACTGCCTGGTGTGGCCCGGTCTCGGTGAGCAGCGGGTCGGTGAGCGAGCAGTCGGTGACTGCATGTGAGCAACGGTTTCTGAAGGCGCACCCGGTGAGGGATAGGAGGTTTCCCGGCACTGTTCCAGAAATAGCGTTCAGTCGCTGGCCGTGGGTTCGCCCTGCAGGGAGGGCGCCGAGGAGGCCGCGGGTATATGGGTGGCGTGGATTGTTCATGACCGCTTCCACAGGTCCGGTTTCGATCACCCTGCCTGCGTAAAGGACCGCCACGCGGTCACAGACGTCGCGGATGATGCCAAGGTTATGGCTGATGAGCAGCACACCGAACCCAAACTTGTGTCGGAGTTCGTCAATGAGGACCAAAATTTGCCGGGCAACAGTAACGTCAAGAGCCGTTGTGGGCTCATCCAGGATCAACAGCCGGGGCTGGCGTAGCAGAGCCATGGCAATCATGGCCCGCTGCAGCATCCCGCCGGACAATTGGTGCGGATAGCTGCGGTAGACCCGTTCAGGGTCCGGAAGGCCGACCAGGCTTAAATGACGTATGATTTCAGCTTTGCCTTCGGACCTCGAGATCTRCCGGTGCCGGGCCAGGACATCGCTGAGTTGGCGGCCAAGCGTGAAGACGGGGTTGAAGGCAGTTCCAGGGTTCTGGAATACGATGGCCACCGAGCCACCTGGTTCTGACGAGGCCTGTAAGGGATCGTTGCCGATGGTCACTTGCCCCGTGCGCCGTGCACCGCGTGGAAGGATCCCCAAGGCTGCGAGTCCTGTCAGGGACTTGCCGCACCCCGTTTCCCCCACCAGGCCGAGGATTTCACCAGCGGAAACATCGAGGTCGATCCCGCGGACGGGGCGGTTGGTAAGCTTTCCCCGGTCGGTGAATTCGACGTTGAGGTCGCGGATGCTAAGTACATGTGTCATCGCTTTACCTGCCTGGGGTCAAGGAGGTCGCGCAGCGAATCTCCGAGGAGGTTGAATCCCAGGACGGCCAGAAAGATGGCCAGCCCCGGAAAGGTGGCTATCCACCAGGAACTGAATATGAGCCCGCGCCCTTCGGCGACCATCAGGCCCCAGTCGGGCAGGGGCGGYTGCGTTCCAAGACCGATAAATGCCAGGGACCCGGCGGCCAGGATCACAGTGCCGATGTCGACGGTAGCTTGGACGAGGATGGGCGTCATGCAGTTGCGAAGTACATGGCGGCTGATGATGAGCAGTTGCGGAATGCCCATGGCGCGGGCTGCTTCGACATAGSAGCGTTCCCGAAGGGATTTTGCTTCCGCTCGTACAAGGCGCGCATACCAGGGCCACCAGCTGATGGCCAAGGCGATGCCGGCGTTGGTCAGGCTGGGCCCAAGGATCGCAACGGTCACCATGGCCAGGAGCAGAGGCGGGAAAGCCTGGAAGATCTCGGTCACACGCATCAAGGCTTCGTCGAGCCAGCCACCGCGATATCCGGCGACAGCGCCGAGGGGAATGCCGATGAGGGCCGCAGCCGCGACAACGACGGCAGAGATGGTCAGCGCCGGGTTCGCGCCCATGATGATGCGGCTGAGAACGTCACGACCGAGTTGATCGGTGCCGAGCCAGTTCAAGGCGTTGGGAGCGAGGTTTCGGGCGGAGGCATTGGTCGCCCCCATGCCCTGATCAGGGAAAGGTGCCAGCCATTGCCCAAAAACAGCAAGGATTACGACAAGGACTATGATCATCGCGCCAGCAGCGGCCAAACGGTCACGGCCCAGGGTCTGTTTAAGTAGTTTGATCGGTTTGAGGGTGGCCTGTTCTCCGGCCGGCCCGGAACGGGTCGGGGCGGAGATTTGGGTCGTGGGGCTCATGACATGCTCACTCTGGGGTCGATTCGGGATTGCAGGATGTCCACCAGAAKGTTGGCCAGCAGGTATGCTGTGGCGCCCATGAGCGTAATTGCTATGATGGCTGGGTAGTCCACTGCAAGCATGGAAGACGTAGCGAACTGCCCAATTCCTGGCCAGTTGAAGACAGCTTCGACGAAGAATGTTCCGGTCAGGGCGTAGGCGGCAGCCATTCCGGCAATAGACAGGACTGGTGGTAGAGCATTTTTCAGGGCCAGGCGCCAACGGATGGCGGTCTCCCTCAGACCGTAGGCCCTGGCGGTGAAGATGTAATCCTGGTTCATGACATCGAGCATGGCGGCCCTGGTCATTCGTGCAACGAGTCCGAGAGGATATGCGGCCAAGGTGAGGGCCGGCAGTATCACGTGCTGCAACCCATCGGTGAAGGCCACGCCGTTGCCGGTGATCATGCTGTCTAACAGGGGAAGCCCGGTCACGTGAGAGATGGGGTTGGAGTATTTGATGGAGTTGCTGAATTGCCCAGTGGCCGGAAGTATGCCCAGCCCCCCAACGAACAACAGTTGAAGGAGCAGTCCGAGCCAGAAGGCGGGCACGGAAATCCCTCCGATGGAGAGGAAACGGATTGCTCCGTCGATGAATCCGCCGGGCCGGCGGGAGGCAACCACGCCCAAGATGACCCCTGCCGAAACAGCGAGAACMATGGCAAATCCGATGAGTTCCAATGTGGCTGGGAGGCGGGTGAACAGCTCATCCAACACGGGGCGTTTTGTGGCAAGAGACTGGCCCCAGTCCCCGGTGATCAGCTTTGCGACGTAGTCGAAGTACTGTTCGAGGATCGGACGGTTAAAGCCGAGGTGCTCCCGGACCCTGTCCAKCTCGGCTGGGGGCKCCTTCGGGCCGGCGTAGATGACGGCCGGGTCGCTGGGAACGATGCGGGCAAGGATGAAGACGATCGCGGTAAGCACGGCGAGAACCAGCACCGAGGTGATGAGCCGCCKGGCGACGAAACGCAACATGGTTCTCCTTTTCTTGATTGGTGTGGCGGGATGGGCGGGCAGGGCAAGGGCCCGGGCTTTGTTGGTGCAGCCCGGGCCCTGCCTGCGTCGTATCGTTTAGGCGGCGCGTTTGATGGGGGCGAAGAAGGCCGTGAACGGGTAATTTTCGTTGTAGGGGGGAACTTCCAACCCGGCCGGAACGACTGAGACTGTGCGGGCATCGTAGAGGAATGCGGCAGGTGCTTCCCTATAGAGGAGGTCCATGGCTTCCTTATAAAGGCCCTGGGCTGCGTCCCTGTCCGTTCCCGTCAAGGTTGCCGCCTTGTCAACCAATTTGTCGTACTCCGGGGACTTCCAATAGCTCAGGTTGAAGGATGGCTTTTCGCTGGAATGGAACAGCGTCGTGAGATTGTCRCTGCCGGCGTCGCTGTAAGTCGGCCAGTAGTTAAGTACAAAGATGTCCTGGGCGCTCTGAGGATCAGCCTTTGCGCTGTCCCATTGCTGGTTGAAAAGTTCGGCTTTCACGTCCAGCTTCACACCGATTTTGGCGAAGGCGTCCTTGATCAGCGGTACGAACCGTGCTTCCGCGGGATTCTCGGAGGCGTAGGTGAGTTTGAGGTTCATGCCGTCGGCATGACCAGCTGTGGCCAATAGTTGCTTGGCCTTTTCCAAGTCCTGGGAGTACTGCGGGACGTCCTGGCTGTAGGGGAAGATGCCGCTGGGAGCAGGGCCGTGGGACTGCGTGCCGTAGCCCTGCCCTCCGATGTCAATGATCTCTTTGTACGGAATCGCGTAGCTGAGCGCGCGGCGGACCTCCGGGTCGTTGAGTGGTGCGCGGCTCGTGTTAAACATGGCCAGGAAGTTGAACGGTGAGTTGAAGTCTTTCACCGTGAACTTCGGATCGCTGGCCAGGGTCTTGACGTTTTCCAAGGGAATGTTGGTCGMGTAGTCCACCTCACCTGCGGTCAGCATCTGCTGGGCCGTGACTGCATCCGGGGTGATAGAGATGTCKACAAAGTCGACGTGCGATGCAGCCTTTTTGTTCCAGTAGCCGTCGTACTTCTTCAGCACGACCTTAGAGCCGGGCTTGTAGGAGTCGATGGTGTAGGGGCCGGAGCCCGCGTCGATTCCGGCCTCGAAGTACTTGTCATTCTTGGCGGATGCGGCCAGGGCCTTCGGGGCAACGATCCAGGCGCCGTAGGTCGAGGAGGCGACGAGGTCCATCGGCGCAGCGTACTTCAGCTGCAGCGTGACAGTGGAGTCGTCCGGGGCGGTAACGCTCTCCACCGGTGCCCAGATGAAGGATGCGGCTGCATGGTCCCTGGCAGCGTCGATGCTGGCTTTGACCGCCGCGGCATTGATCGGCTCGCCGTCGTGGAAGGTGGCTMCGGAGCGGATCTTGAATGTCCAGGATTTTCCGTCGGCACTGGCGCTCCAGGACTCGGCTATTGCCGGGGAATACGCTTCTGCGGAACCTGCAGGGTTCTTCCAAAGCAGGGGTTCGTATATGTTGCCCATGTAGAGGGCTTCGGTGGAAAACGAACGAACCGGATCCCACGTAGTAATGCCTGCAGATGCGGCCACAGAGAAAACGTCGGGGCCGGAAGAAGCTTTGGGTGCGGCAGGACTGCATCCCGCCGCGCTAAGGGCAACGACGGCGGCTGTGGCCGTGACAAGCACGGTCCGAGCCGGGTGTGGAAATGAGAGTGCCAACAGAGACTCCTTGAAGAAGGGAGGAAAGTGTGACGAGTCTAACTAAGCGCGACTATGCCTGGGAAATGCCTATGATGAGTAAAACTCATACCTTGGAGGCATAGTGGACTTGAGGCACCTGACATATTTCCTGAGCATCGTTGATGAAGGATCAATCAATGCTGCGTMACGCTCTTTGAGGGTGGCCCAACCCTCCTTATCCCGGCAGCTTCGCTCCTTGGAGCAGGACCTGGGACTCACCCTCTTCGATAGATCAGGAGCAAAATTGTCGCTGACCGCGGCGGGCACTGCGTTTCTGCMCATCGCCAAGGACCTGGTCACCCGCGCCGCCCAGKCCAAATCATCCGCACGGGCGATGGCCGGAGGTTCGGTGCAACGGCTTACGATAKCGGCAGCCTCTGCCACCATCGCCGACATCATCGCCCCTTTCATTGTTTCGCAGGGGCCCGATGGAGTCCTGACCAATGTTGTCGAGGCGACCCCCGAGTTTGTCTACCATGCGCTGCAGGAGGGTAAGGCTGACTTTGCTCTGGGAACAAAGCCCCCACCATCCKAGCTCAAATCGGTTGTAGTTGGCAGGGCGTTCCTTTGGGCCCAGTGCAACGCCAAACACCCCCTTGCCGGGAGGGAGAAAATCAGCCTCCAGGAACTCGTCCAATGGCCTCTCATAACCATGACAGCCGATTTTGGTGTCCGCACAATGTTCGACGATGCTGTTAGCACTGAGCGCCTGACCTACACGACCGGATTTGAAGTACGCTCCGCCCGGATCGGCCAAGCCTTGGCAGCCGCCGGCAAAGGCATCTGCGTACTCTCGGATGATCCGAGTTTCGGGGTGCACGCTATGCCCATCACTCATCKGGGAAAGGACCTCGTGTTCACTCTCTTCGGCGTCTGGAATCCGCTGCATTTCGCCGCGCCTGCCATAAGGGAGTGCCTGCAGAACCTTTCGCGTTTCACCTCGGAGCTGTACCCCGCCGCTCGAATATAGAAGGGATGCAATCCTCAACTCTCGGCCCTGGTGGTTGACCGGCCCCCGAACCCTGATTCACGGGATTCGCGGGGCGTGGCTCCAGGGGCAGTGGCCATCGACAGGAGCTCTCGAAGCTACTTCCGCTCCCTGGAAAATGCCGATACCGGACCTATCGCGAACTGGGGGAGTGATCGAACCAGGCACTCTTCGCGCGCAGGAGGCTGGGTGCGAGAGCCTGGCTAGTCTTCCTTGACTTCTTTYAGGACCGCACGCGCAGCTGCCGCGTCGTGAAGCTCGGCAGGTACTTCTCCTGTTCTTCGATCTTCCGGCGGTAGAAGCCGTGGGCGGCCTGTTTTGTGATMCCCAGCGATTCGCGGATCTGGGCCCACGTCGGTCCGGATACCGCGACATCCTTTGGGGTCAACGACCTTCGAGGACTGCATCGCCGGAGCATACCGACGCACCGGGGTGCGCGCCCGATGAGTGGCGCCCGTCAACTTGCGTGTGTCCGCTGTTGCTCGGGGAGTCAGCTGAGCTGCAAGTTGTTGCCGGTCTTGGCTTTGACCATGTTCGTCGCGTAGCTGATCAGGAATTCGTACTCGTCTTCCGGCGTCAGGTCGCCGAGGAGTACATCCATAACGAGGCCGTCCTCGAGGGCTACGAAGCTCCGGGCCAAGAATCCGGCTGGCGCTGAGAGGGTGAAGGCATCCTCCTGCGCGCCTCGTTCCAGGATCCCTTTGTAAAGGTTCGTTTGACGCTCCACGAACGCCATCTGCTGCCGAGCGGCTGCCTCGTTGCGCAGATAAACTGGGATGAGTTCCACGAGGATCCGGGAAGCGGTTTCGCTTTCCCCGGGCCAAGGTACGCCCGAGTGGATGCAGGCCCTCAGTTGCGCTTCAGGGTCTCTTTCGGCTTGGATGCGGGCCTCCCGGCGGTCACAGTACTCCGTAACTCCTTGATGGAAGACCTCGCTGAAGAGCTCGTCGACGTCCCGGTAGTAGTACAGAACCGCAGCCGGGGTGACGCCCGCTTCGTTGGCAATGTCGGAAAGGCGGGCCGCTGATGACCCTCTGTCCAGCAGGACTCGTCCTGCTGCTGCTACGAGTTGATCCCGGCGGGCTGTCTGATTCCGTGGTCTTGCCATGCTCACCATGCTTTCACACTGGCCTCGAAGTGACCCTTGACACACCCAGGTTCGTTAATTATTCTTTAATTAATCTTTAGTTAATGAAATTTCCCACGCTAGGAATGCTACCGTCATGACTCGACTTCTCCCTCTGGCTCTTGTCCAATCACCCGCCGAGACCTTGACTGATTTTGCTGCTGGTCTCGAGCGAAGGGTCAAAGCGCATGCCGTCGCCGACCTTTTCGTTTACCCGGAGCTTCACTTKAACACGGTAGATTCTGCCGGGTTTGTGGACCGGCAGGCCTACATGGACGCCTCGGCAGAACCTCTTGATGGCCCACGCGGCCGTACCCTTGCTGAGCTCGCAGGAGACCTTGGGATCTGGCTTTTGCCTGGCAGCGTGCTTGAACGTGGTACGGACGGGCATATCTACAACACCGCCGTTGTCTACTCTCCACAAGGAAAAGCAGTAGCCGCGTACCGAAAGATCTTTCCCTGGAAGCCCTATGAGACCGTTTGTTCCGGTAAGGACTTCGTGGTTTTCGACATGACCGGCTACGGCCGCGTCGGGTTGTCGATTTGCTACGACGCCTGGTTCCCCGAACACAGCAGGCACCTGGCCTGGATGGGGGCAGAACTCGTCCTCAATGTTGTCCAGACCCCGACCAACGATCGTGTGCAGGAAGTTGTTATCAGCCAGGCCAACGCAATCGTGAACCAGAACTTCGTCGCCAGTGTGAACGCCGCGGGCCCCCACGGGGTCGGACGTAGTCTTCTGGTTGACCCTGAAGGCCGCGTGCGAATTTCGGCAACCGGGCCCGAAGACGCGACATTGGTCGATGTCATCKACCTGGACCAAGTAGGGAACGTCCGCCAATATGGCACAGCGGGCGTCACCCGCCCCTGGGACCAGTTCGCTGAAAACGACGACGCAATTCCATTGCCGCTCTACGCCGGCCAGCTTGATCCCCGCCTGTGGCGGCAGACCAACGCCCAGTCAACCCTGACCAACCTCAGCACTGCCCCAGCCCAAGGAACTCCCCATGTCCGCTGAGAACATTAAACTTACCCCCAAGCTGTCCCTGCTGTCGGTGGTCGTGTTCGGCTTGGCCTATATGGCTCCGGGAATCGTAATGACGATCTTCGGTATCATCTCCTCCACCAGCGACGGAACAGCCCCGACAGCATTCGCCCTCGCCACCGTCGCGATGCTGCTGACGGCCCTGAGCTACGCGAAAATGGCAAAGATCTTTCCGAACTCGGGATCGGCCTACGTGTATGCACGACGGCTCCTCGATTCCCGTGTCGGTTTCCTCGTCGGGTGGGCAATCCTCCTCGACTACCTCTTCCTTCCCACCGTGGCCTGGCTGTTCCAATCGTTCTACCTTGCAGCGCAGTTTCCCGGCATCCCCGTCTGGGCCTGGCTCGCTCTCAACGCAGGACTGACAACGATCATCAACGCCACGGGCATCGTGCTCGCTGACCGTGTCAATAAAACGCTGACCCTTCTGGTTGTTACCCTCATCGGGATCTTCATCGCCTACTGCCTGGCCTACCTCGGCGGAAACCCACCCGCGTCGTTCACAGACCCCTTCTGKAACAATGCCACGACGGTCGGCGGCGTCGCTTCCGCAGCCGCTATCGCGGCCTACGCCTTCCTGGGATTCGACGCCRTCAGCACACTCAGCGAAGAAACCAAAAACGCCCAGCGCAACATTCCCCGCGCGATCCTCCYGACCGTCCTCGTCGGCGGAATAATCTTCGTCGTGGTCTCCTACATCATGCAGCTCGTTCACCCAGGCGGAGACTTCGAGCACGCAGCGACCGCAGCATACTCCATGCAGGTCCTCGTCGGCGGGCAGTTCTACGCCAACATCACCAACATGCTCTTCATCATCGGCGGGTTCGCATCGKGCCTCGCCATCCAGGCCAGCACCAGCCGACTCCTCTACGTCATGGGCCGCGACGGAGTCCTACCCCGCAGGCTCTTCGGACGCCTCCAMCCCCGAACCAAAACGCCCATCTTCAACCTGGTMCTCGTCGGTGCCGTGGCCATGCTGGCACTGAACATCTCCTTGGAAACCGCAACCTCCTTCATCAATTTCGGGGCCTTCCTGGCATTCACAGCCGTCAACCTCTGCGTCATCGCCTACTTCGTTCGAAACCGCCGGCAAGGCAAAAAGCTTTCGGTCATTGGCTTCATCGTCCTACCAATACTGGGCGCCGCCGTCGACATCTACCTTCTAACCCAGCTCAGTCCCATCGCCATCACCATCGGCCTCTGCTGGATCGGTCTGGGCGTTGTTTATCTAACCTTCCTCACTAAAGGATTCCGCAAGGAACCACCAGAGATGCGTCTCCACGACCGCGACGGCCAGCCGGACGAACCCACCAAGGAGGTTCAGCACCCAAACACTGACGACACGCGGTCAACCAAGCAGAATGCCACCCAGGCGCCGCGCACCGAAATCTAAAACCCCGAGGAGCCATAAGGACGGGCCYGGACACCAGCCTCCAGGCCCGTCCCTGTGTGTGGCGTACGCGATCTCAAGAAGCGGGACCTTGTCAGCTTCATTTGCCACCGTTCCCTTGTCACGATGGGGTGCTCTCCAAAGTCCGTACCGTTCCGAGTGACAACCCACTGCATCCCGGGCCGCGAACCGCAACCCGGGATGCAGTGCAAGTTCGGGGGCAAACCCCCGGTCACGAGCAATCCGATCGGGCGAGTCGGCCATCACTGAAAACCATTTCTTCGTCCCCAAGAGCCGATTCGCTACGTGCCCACATCATGAGCATCAAATCAAAGACGATATAAAGAGCAAATCAGGAGTCCAATGATCACCACGATCGAGGCCGACCGCTACTTCCACATCACAGGCCTATCCCCGACGGAAATCGCAGACAGTATCAACACGGCTGTAGAGATGGCCCGTGACCACTCGATKACTGAAGGATGGCAGGGCATTCTCGTCACCCGMCACGGACCTGACAATTACACAGTGAACCTCAGCGCTGACGTTCCCTACGGAGTAACAGTGGAACGGGACCTGCCCAACAGCAACAAGCCCTAAAAGTGGGGACGCCGGGAGTGTCCGTTTAACGGTGGATCCGCGGTTGGCATTCAATTGATTCTTCCTTCGAAGAAGATGGCAAAGGCGTTCAGTGCCGGCTTCCACCGTGTGGCCCATCGTGCCCTGCCTTTGCCCTTCGGGTCCAGCGCCCTAGTCGCCAGATACAGGCACTTCAAGGCCGCCTGCTCGATGGGGAAATGGCCCCTGGCCCGGATCGCGCGCCGGTAGCGGGCGTTGACGGATTCAATGGCGTTCGTGAACTGGCATGCACGGGTATTCATGGGACGGGAGTTGCCACCTCCGTCATTCGCGCGACGCGGAACGGGACTCATACAGCTCGGTGGCGGAGCCGCTGTGAACTCGTGACAGTAAGATCCTCCGGTTGTAGGCTCCGGATATGTCAGAGGGTCGGAAGCGCCTTGAGCCGCGTATGACGCGGGGCGGATTTCGCTGGCAGTTGGTCGCGGTGTCCTTCATGGCCTTGAACGCAATCGTGCAAATTGCATTCCGGTGGAATGAAGCTTGGGATGTCTTTCGTTACCTCATGCTGGCAATGCTGATTATCTGCGCGGCCTTCACCGCATATCTGCTCTACGTGCGCCACTACGACGGTCATTTCTGKGACGAGGACGAAGCCCGTCGCCAGGACTGGGATCGTCGCGGGAGGCAGCTCTAGATTTGGCAAACGCCGAGGGACATCCTCCTCGAAAGCAAGCGGGTCCAAGTAGTCCTAGTTGCCCCGGCCTGCGTGCAGGGCTGACTCGCTTACTGCTGCGATGTACCGGGCATAGGCCGCTGCTGAATCTGTGGCGTGGCGTTCGATGGTCGTGGGGGAGTAGCCGAGGGTTTCGGCGATGATGGCCACGGGTGCGAGTTTCGTGAGTTCGTGGAGTGTTCCCAGTCGCGCGGCCCGCGTGCTGAACAGCTTGCTGAGACGGGTTGTGAGGTGTCCGGGGTGGATGTGACGCCCGGGAGAGGCTCCGCGGAATACCCACTTGGTATTCGGGTGTGAGGCGGTCAGGTCATGCCCTGGGTTCGCGGCAAGTTCGCGCCATGGCTGGGCCAATGGCTMCGGCAGGGCTATCTGGATTGTCCCGAGCTGGACGGTGACCAGTTCTTCGGTAATGGTCACGTCGTCCCAGGTCAGCCGTGCGATGTTTTCAGCCTGTTGTCCAAAGACGAGGATAAGGATCGCGGCAGCCCTGTCACGTGCTTCGAGTCCGTCGGCGTCGATGACTCGTTTGAGTGCTTCGTCCTGTCCGGGCTTGGCCAGTCGTGGGCTGGTGCCGCGGCGGTGAGGGACGATGGTGAGCCCGGAAGGGGCAACTTTGGCCTTGATGGCCCACTTGAGGAAGCGCTCAGCGATGCGCCGGGTTGTGGACCCTTCGGCTTGCCAAACGTCGAGGTGGGATTGCTGCAGGTCAGGCAGTTTGATGTCGTGTCTTGTCAGCCAGTTGAGCAGGTCGATGGCCACGGTGACTTCCTGCTTGGCGCGGAGGAAGGTGCCGCGGGCGACTTCGTCCATGTGGTTCATCCGTCGTTGGTGGTGCCAGCGGATGTAGCGGCGGATCACGTCCCGGTTATGCGGGTCACTCACGCGTTCGAGGGCTTCTGCGGCCCAGCTGCCATAGCGGATCCGGAGTTCGTCGCGTTGGGGGAGGACCCCGTGTTCGGTGAGGAGTCCGCGGACGTATTCGCGGGTGCGTGAGTCGGGCAGTTCGTCGAAGGTTTCGTGGGTGATCTTTGGTGCGACCGCGAGATTGCGGAGGAACGCGGTGACGTGCTTTTGGCGGATCCAGGTCAGGCCGCTGTTGGCCCGTTTCATAGACTTCAGCGCGGCCGCGAGCGGGATCAGATCGTTCGCGATGGCCCTCGTGGCCGGGTCGGTGAGCAGGTCATCTACGACATTGCCGAGGACGCAGGTCCAGCAACGCCCGCCGCTGTGAAGTTCGTCCTCGGCTCCGCAGGTCTGGCAGTMGATGTTGAGTCGGATGCCTGAGCATCGACGGCAGGCGGGTTGGTTATCGATGAGGCCGGGCAGGACTCCCTCGTGTCCGCAGGCGCAGATGCCGCGGGTGCGCTTGGCTTGCTGGTAGCAGTAGCCGCAGACTCCGCCGTCGGGCCACCGCACGACGGTTTGGTGGTGCTGGCCGCAGCGGTTGCAGGGGACCGGCCAGCGGATGGGGTCCTCTGCTTTGCGGGGCCTACTCACCGTCTTCGGAAGTGACGAGCCGGACGCGCTTCGCGATCGGGTTGCCGGGTTGGATGCCGAGGTCTTCGCTGCGCTTCGGGGCGTTGGCTGTCGCCGCGGCACGCATCTCAACGAAGGGTTCGAACAGGTCGTTCGGGGTGCAGTCCAGGATGTCGCAGAGCGCGGCGAACGTCCTGGCCGGAATGCGTTCCGGCGTGGACGTGACCAGCCTGTAGACCTGACTTTCGGAGAGGTTGATGCCACGGGATTTCAGGAGCGGCATCAGTTCGGTGGTCTTCCACAGGTTCTGCTTTGCCATCAGGGCACGCAGGTTCCAGCGGTAGCCAATCCGGCGCTGTTCAGGCATCTGGGTCCTCCAAGTTCGTGATGCGGCGTGCAATCATCTGCTGCACGGTTTTCTGCTTGAAGTCCGACGATACCGAGGTGTAGAGCCCGGTGGTCGAGGCATACGAGTGGCCAACCTGCGTCTGCATTATCTTGAGCCCGTGAGGCTGGTGTGCCTCTGGCCTGCGGTCTTGTGTTGATGGTTGTGTCCGGGACGTGCATGACGGTGGCATTGGTTGTCCTTTCATTCTCGTGGAACTGTTATTGATTCGGGATGCTTCCGCGGGTTGGGGCTGTCGGTTCGCGGCGGCGTTGTCCGAGGGCGTGTGCGAGTTGCTCTCGCAGGCGTTGATTCTCCTCGTTGAGTCGCCGGATTCTGTCGTTGGCGGCTTCGAGTCGTTGCCGTAGTGAGGCCTCGCTTGCCCGCTGTGACCGGGAATCCGGTGTGGGCTTCGGCGCGGCTTGGTTTAGGCGGAGGTGTTCGATTTCCGCGCGGAGGTCAGGCTGGGTGTAAAGCCAGGACCGGGAGACCCGGGCGTATTTGGCAACGGCGTCGAAGGTGACCGGGCGGCCATCCGCGTGAAGGGTGCGCAGCGCTTGGACAGCCTTTGACCGGGTGTATGCGGCGCGTTGCTGTGCGGCCTTGATCAGGTGCCGGCTGTTGTCGGGGCGGCTCATCTGGCCGCCTCGGTGTCGTCGAGGGAGCCGATGATGCGGTCCAGGTTGTGCAGTACTGCCTGGTTCATCTCGATGAGCCGGGTCTGTCCGCGGGCCTGGGCGGCGGAGAGGATCTTGACCGTCTGGCGGCGCTGCTCGCGGTGCTGAGGGAGGAACTCGGCGGTGGTGACGAACATAGGGCAGGTCAGGCACGCATTGGCATGCGGGCAGGATTTCTGGACCGGCAGCCCGCAGAATCCGTTCGGCAGGCTCTGCGTCGCGCGGCCGAGTCGTTGTTTGGCCCAGCTGGCTTCGGCGAGTGGACCCTCCGGATCCACGGTGATCGTGTCGCCGTTGACGTTGACCTTGCGGGCCTTCTCCCAGTGACGGCGCACGGTCGTGTCGTGCAGCCGCGCGTAGTGGGCAGTCATCTCCGCCGAAGTGTGGTCAAGGAGGACCCGGACAACTTCCTGCGGAACGTCGCGGTTGATCAGTGTTGTCCCGAAGGTAGGGCGCCACTGATGTGGAGTCAGGCGCACCGGTTGCCCGTGTTCGTCGCGGATGTCACAGCGTTCCAGCCAAGCGTCAAGCTGCCCGCGATAGCAGTGCGTGGTGAGCGGCTTTGATCCGTCGGGGTTCATCTTCGGGGCCGGKAACAGCCAGGCGCTGCCTTCGGGGAACCGTTCGCGGACTTGTTGCTGCTGGTCGAGGATGGCGGCATGGACTTCCTCATCGAGGGGGACCAGGGCCTCGCGTTTCATTTTTCGGTTCAGATAACGCAGGTAGGGGGCGCCGTCACCGTCACGGACCACGCAGTCGGATGCCAGGGTGCAGGCGTCCCCGACGCGCAATCCGCAGCGCATCAGGACYAGGGTGAGGAGCCGGCTGTCGGGACTGGTCCATTTACCGAGGTTTTCGGGCTGGTCCAGTTGCGCCATGATGTGATCAGCCAGAGCCCGGGGCAGACGCTTGGCCGGCCGTGGGAAGTCTTCAGGGTAGAAGTTCGCCGATGCCGGCAGTTCTTTGGTCCAGCCGTGACGGCGGATCGCGGCGAAGAAGGCGTTCAAGGAGCTGACATCGCGGCCACGGGAAGTCACTGCCCGCTTGTCCCGGGCAAGCTCGGCGAGGAAGCGTTCCAGGATGCCGMGGTCGATGCAGTCCGGGCCGTCGGAGGCGGGGAAGGTGTGCGCCAGGAACGCGGCGAATCGGTTCAGGGCCAGAATGTCGACGCGGGCCTGGATGATTTCCCTGCCGCTGGTCAACCGCCACCGGATGAAGCGCTTTGCCAAGGAGCGCAGCCACGCTTGCGGGATCTTGTCGAAGCGAAGAGTGCCCCGGGTGTCGCTGTAGCCCAGACGGTGCAGGGCCCAGACGTCGCGGCCAAACTCCGATTCCCAGCCGACACCGGCGGCGAGGTCCTCGAGCCGGGTGTATGCAAAGCKCAGGAACGCGAGTTGCCCGTTGTGGYGGTGACTTCGGCCTGCCCGTCCGGCGCCATAGAACGCTGACCACTKGTCAAGATCCCATTCCAGCAACGATGTGACGCCGCTATCGGCGACGAGCCGGATCACGGGCATCACAACTGAGGCGCGGGTGCTGGCCCGGCGTTCGTCGTGGCGGCATTGCAAGGCGTGCTGGAGCTCCAGCCGCAGCTGGGGCCGGTCGTCCAGGCATCGGAAATCGAACCGGTCCAGGCCGACGCTMTCGCACCGTGTGACGAACTCGTCGATATCCGGTGCGCCGATGGCGTGCCAACGCGACTTGTGGTTCAGACACAACGGCGAGTTGCCTTGTGCCCAGAGATCGCAGAACGAGAGTCGGCATTCCGGTCGGCCGGCCGCTTCCTCGGGGGTGAGCGCGGCGGACCAGCCGGTCATGTCAGTCTCGCCGGAGCGTTCGAAGAACCCGTGATGGCGGACGCAGAGGCCGCGTCTGGCCGAGCCAAAGCKGCACCCGGAAACGGCGCATGGAGCCAACGGACCCATGCCCGTGGGCAACGGTCCCGGGCTGGCGAGGAATGACTCCAGTTCGGGGCGCCCCTGGTCCAGCCACCGCCGGTAGTGGCCTTTGCAGAACCCCTTCACAGTGCGTTGCCTTTCACACTCGTCGATCCGGCAGGGCTCGGTGTTGAAGACGAGCGTGCCCGGAGCCGGAATCACGATTCCGGGTCTGAATTCGGGCCGGACCGTGGCCATGAGCTTAGCCAACAGACCMTGGCCATCCTCGTATTCGTTCAACGCGGKGGAGCTCACCAGGTGACCTCCTTTCCGGTCAGCAGCCCTGCCTTCTCAAGGGCGCGGCGGGCATCCTCAACACTGAGGTGGCCGTAGACATCGATCGTGGTCGCGACCGACGCGTGGCCAAGCAGGCTGCTGATGACCTCGATGGGCGTGCCGGCCCGCAGCAATCGGGTGGCATAGGTGTGGCGGAACCAGTGCGGGTCAAAGTCCACCCCGGTGTTCCGGCGTAGCCGTTGCACCAGGTCATAGACTGCCTCGTAGCTCATCGGCCGGCCATGGGTGCCGGCCCACAGATTCACGAACACATAGTCGCTGTCCAGATCGCCGTATTCCTCATGAAGGTAATCACCGTAGAGCCGCACGWCGTCCGCGCCGATCGGCACCGTGCGCGGCGAAACGGACTTCGCCCGGGCCCGGTTGGCGTTCACACGCCGGCGGATCGTCAGCTCTCCCTCAGCGACGGCAATGTCCTCATGCCGTAGCCCGAGCGCTTCACCGATGCGGATTCCCGACTCCCACAGCAGGACGAACAAAAACCGGTCCCGGAGCCGCGTGCACGCATCCAGCACAGCCTGCGCCTTCACCGCAGGCAGGACCGTGGGCAGTCTCTTCGGCTCACGCAGCTTCACGATCCGGCGGCGCTGCGGCCTGTCCCCGGCAAGGTGGGCAAGAAACGGTCTCCATCCCGTTCTTCGGTGCCGGACCGTTTCAAACTCGGTAACAAGGTCGCCCAGCGGGACCCCATGACGGGAATGGAACACGTAGAAGCCGCTCACCGCCGMGAGCTTCCGGTTCACCGTGCCCGGCCCGCAATGATGGGCGGCCGAGGGCAGCAACGTCACGTCCGCGGCACGCCCGGCAGGCGGAAGCCGCAGCCAGGCCACGAACTCGCCGACGTTCTCCAAGCCCACGTGGCGCCAATCAATACCGCGGTATCGAAGAAAGACGAACCAGTCCTTTAGATCATGCGCATACGCCTTGAGCGTGTTCGGTGACCGCTCGACATCGGTCAGATATGCCAGGAACCGCTCCACCGGCTCGACGACACCCTGATCATCAAGCACAGTCCACGACTCAAGCGGCGAACCGGACACCAAAACTCGTTGAACCTGCATAAACCCTCCCGGGATCCCGTGTGACGGACAGCTTCAGATAAGCACCTCCATCACGCGGAATTGCACGGTTACCGGGCTCGTGCTGCACGTCAAAGACACAGCGTTTCCGGCCCCAGATAATCTGCACGAATGCCGGGTCGTACCCGGCTTCGATCAKATGGGTCACATAGGAGYGCCTGAGGCAGTGCAGGCCCAACTCCTGGGGCAAGCCGACGGCGTCCCGTGCCGCTGCGAAGGCATCCCCGAACGAGCCCAGGGACATCCGGGCGCCACGCTCGCTCGGCCACAGCGCCGAGGACCGTTCAGCAGTCGGGAACTGCTGGCGCATCCCGCCGGACGTCCAGGTCTTGAGCTGGTCCACCACCCAGTCGAACTCCGGCACGGTCAGAACGGTGCGCCGCCGGGGCCCGGAACCTGCCGTGCCCTTGGCGAACCTTACCTGGACTGCTCCGAACCGGCCGTAGTCGCTGACGTGCGGGTTCGGGCCGAAGTCCTCCAGGTCCAGCATCGTCATCTCACGCCGGCGAAGCCCATAGGCATAACAGACCTTGAACGCCACCGAGTCGCGGAACAGGGGCAGCCAGCGTTTGCTGCCGGCGGCGTATTCCCGGTCGACAAGGTCATCGATGTAGTCGAACAGCCGCTGCAGTTCCGCCTTGGTGAACGACCGCTTCTTCGCCGGGACGGCATCATCGGTCGTGTGCCGTGGCATGTTCCACTCGAAGCAGATCTGGCTCGGAATATCACCGAAAGTCCGTTCGCAGAACTCACCCCAGCCATAGCCAGGATGCGTCAGGTAAGAGCAGAACATCGCCACGGCGTTGCCGTACGAGCGCAGCGTCTTCAGGCTGATCGGCTTCTCGCCCGAGCGCAGATCGGCAAGGAAGTCATCGATGTCGGCCGGACCCCAGTGCCACGGAAATTCACCGGTAAAGCGCTGAAAGCGTTCCAGCAGCTGGCAGCGCTGCTTRATCGTGTCCGTCGTGAGCCCGCGGGCCAGCATCTGTGCCCGCCAGCCATCGAGCATGGCCGTGAAAACCCGCTCATCGGCCCGGAACAGCCCAATGTCCGGATCCACCAGCATCCGCGGGACGAAACCCGGAACGGCATCACTCACAACGACCCCTAAACCATGGAAACATGCATTAGATGCAGGAAACCTACAGCGGCAGGCGATCCAAGGGCAAATTCAGACTCAACCTACAAGAACGTTCATTTGCTTCAAAGGCGTGTTGACCTGCKGAAACGCCGGATTCGTCGCAGGACGGGAGTTGTCGCAGCTGCTTCAACTCCCGTTCTTTGAACGCCGATAACGGACGTTATGTCAACTAGTCAACAAGAGTGCACTTGATAACACAATCCTTCCTGATATGGTCGTGTCATGAACKAAGCGAAATGGCGGACCGCCTACGACGACCTGAAGTACCGAATTACTGAAGGCACCTGGCCAGTGGGCCAGCTCCTCCCGCCGATTTCACAGCTGCAGAGCTACTATGAGGTCGCGAGCCCGAACACCATCCGCCAGGCACAGCAAAGACTGGTAGCAGACGGACTTATCGAAACCGAGCACGGCGTCGGCGCCCGCGTGGTGTCTACTGAGGCCACCACCCGCACCCTGGACATCCTCGAGGAATTGAAAGCAGCCAGGAAGGCGCTCGACCGGGCCATCCGCGCCGTGGAAAAGAGCTAATAGGACATAGGAGAGGATCTGGACCCCACGGCCCCGGCACACTCCCGCTAGGTGAGAAGACTCGGCCAAGGAAGGTCTTTCGCTAGACACTCCCCCCGACGCCAAATCCGAATCTAGGCCTTCGGCCCGTCGGGGATGTAGGCCGCGACACCACCCTCGGTAAGCGTGTCCTTCGTCAGCGGCTGCCCCGGGAGAACCCATGCCAGAACGTCCTTCGGCGCCTCGTCCAGTTCGATGACCCTGGTCAGCACCGTGAGTGGGCCTATGAATTCGATTGTCCACGCCGCGTCCCATTCATCGACGTACATGTGATTCAGCGGCGGGGCCTTCTTCCGCCCGGCTCGGCCTTGCGGTAGTTCACCCAGTGGTCCTGAATCAGGTTGACATACTCAGCCGAATTTAGAGCAGCGCAATCGCTATTCCGGTCTACTCCAAACTTGTCTACGTTGCTCTGGTCATTCACCTAGCGGGTCCACTGGTACAGCAACCAACGCCTGCATTCTGCCCTACAGCACCAAACCCCCGAKGAATTCAAGCAGACATACTTTGCTCGAGAAATCGGCTCGTTACCCGACGACGGCGCCAACAAAACGGTGGCATGATTACCGGGACGGTTCGCGATTGCCACACAAATGCTGTGTACCGTAGAGGGGTTACTCGTAATAGCGTGTTGCCGCCCAGACTCCGAGCTCTTGGACGCCCGTTGGAGTGTATCCGGTGTGTACCTTGGTCATAGCATCTTTGTCGACGCTGTTGGGCGAGCACATGATGTCATTGTTTGTGCAGTAGCTAACCGTAACTCCTTCCAGGCTGGACGGGTAGGCCGCCTTCATGTCGTAGCCCAACAGCAGCTTCCCCAGGCTCGTGACACCGGGGACATCGTTGAGCCACGTAATCAAGCCTTTTCCGGTGCCGGTTCCAAGGTAGGTTCCGATCGGGCTGTTCGGATTCTCTAGAGGGTTGGCCAGGAGCACGACCCCCTTGATCAGGCCACTTTCGATCACGCCTCTCCCGACGCCTGGTCGCGTTTGGAGGTCAGCGAGAGCCAACTGGATGGCCATAGCTCCTTGAGAGTAKCCGGTGATGAGGATTTTTTGGTTGGGGCAGGAACTCGTGGCCTTGATGAGCTGCTCTTGGAGTTCCAAGGCCCCCGATCTGACGCTGCTCATGTAGCTGGCAAATTTTGAAGCGTCGAGATGAAGGAAAAGGAAGCTGTTGAAGGGGTTTGGGAATCCGCCAATCGGATCTAGGTCTTGCCGCCACCAGTTGGACAGATCCGAAGTCGGTGCAGCTGGGTAGATCAGGGKAAGGATCYTTGTAGCAGCTGCATCGTCCGGGTGGAGGTCGTCCAGGAACCCCGGGGATTGTTTCTGGACCACTCCCGGACTGATCAACGCTTGACCTGACAGAATTGATTGAACCTTCGGACCCAGCCCCCTGAACTCCTGACCGGCGCCCGCCGTCACTTCGGCGAAGGAGAATGAATCGTACAGGGACGGGTCAGTTTCCACTTGGAGCGGGCCTTGTGGTGTTTCACCGGACCCTCTGAGGGCAATGACGAGGGTGGGGCTGCAGGCCGCAGCCTGAGACCATCCGCTGGCGGGTGGTTCGGCGGCTGGGGGCGGCGCTACGTAACCGACCCAGGGAGCCACTATCACGTTACCGCTTGTGCCGGTTCCGGTTCCGAACGGCGGTGGCCCGGCGGGAGTCCCCCAGTMGACATTTCGAGCGTCCACAGCCGAATCGCCGGTTCCGACGACTCCTTCGGGACATCTGAGAACTTTGCCCGTTAGTGACGTTGAACCTGAAGCGCGAAGGCACGTTGTGGCCTCGTGAAGATATACGTCCCGGAGTGTGGCGTTACCGTCAGATGCGATCAGTTCCGTCCCGTAACGCGCGTCGAGCCGGGTGACGGTGAGGGAAGCCCCGGTACTCAGGCTGATCCCGTACCAGTCCGMGGGTGCGGGTGTGCTGGCCCCGCCGTCGCCGTTGGTGTCCCCGCCGGCGCTGTCATCCTGGTACGAAGTGAACGTGACCGGCGCGGCGGCGGTGCCGTTGACG